>CARAIG010000040.1 GCA_948938605.1 uncultured Eubacteriales bacterium | reverse complement strand
GGGGGGGGGGTATGTCAATGGTATATGAAAAAATATAATAAATTTGTAATATTAAATAGCAAGTTATAACAATTTAAACTTAATTACATTAAAACGATTGACAAATTTGCACCGATACATTATTATATTTAAGCAAATGCGAGATTGGCGGAATGGGCAGACGCGCACGTTTAAGGGGCGTGTGGGAGACCGTGTGAGTTCAAGTCTCACATCTCGCACCAAAAAAAGGAACACACTTCGGTGTGTTTTTTTTTGTGGCAGCAGCCGTAAGGCGGCTGAATACCGAAAGGTATTGATGTGAGACGTAGGCTCCTAAGCCGAGCGTAGCGACGCCACGAAGTGAGTGAAGCGAACGCAGTACATCTCGCACCAAAAGCCGACAAATTTTGCAAGAGATTTGTCGGTTTTTACTGTTCACTGAAATTTGGTGATTTAGAAGTAAAAAGTAATAGTGAAAACGAAACAAAAAAAGGAACACACTTCGGTGTGTTCTTTTTTTTGTGGCAGCAGCCGTAAGGCGGCTGAATACCGAAAGGTATTGATGTGAGACGTAGGCTCCTAAGCCGAGCGTAGCGACGCCACGAAGTGAGTGAAGCGAACGCAGTACATCTCGCACCAAAAACCGACAAATTTTGCAAGAGATTTGTCGGTTTTTATTGTTCACTGAAATTTGGTGATTTAGAAGTAAAAAGTAATAGTGAAAACGGAACAAAAAAAGGAACACACTTCGGTGTGTTCCTTTTTTAATCCAACAACGTGTCGGATATTTTGCTGTAAATAGTGGGGGCTTTTTCCTGCCAACTGCGTTCCAAGTACTTTGCTATGCTGCGCGTCATTACGTTGATTTTAACTTCTAACGTTGTTTTAGTGGGTTCAACTATTTTCAACGTTACGTCGTAACTGCCGTCGGGACATTTTTCGTATGTTGCAACGTAATCCTGTTTTCTTCGGTATTCTATACGTCGTTTTTTTATGTCGTCGGCAATTAATTGGCGCACGCTGGAAGGAATGCGCGTATAAAAGTTTTTAAGGCACCATCTGCCTTCGGCTGTTAAGTCGTACAGTTCGTTGCCGCCGCCCATAGGCGTGCTTTTGTAAACAAAACCGTTTTCGACCACGTCGTACAAAGCTTGCATACAGTTTGTGTAGTCAATCCAATTGTTTTTGTAACTGCACAAATCCAAAACGGTAGTTTCAGTCAAGGCGGTTTCCATTTTGTCAAATACAAACAACAGTATCAGTTTATTCATTGTGCTATCCTGTGTGATACCGGCTTGCATATTTTTCCGCCCCTCCTTGTAAAATTATGTTTTTGCTTAAAAGTCCTAATAACGTTATGTATCCACGCCAACATAATTATTTATGTGTAAACAATATGCTGTGCGTGCGGTATAGTTTAATTTAAGCCACTAAGCGACTTGAATTTAATTATACAACAAAACCCGACATTAAACAACAGTTTTGAATGTTTTTAACAAAAATACTTCCAAAACTTTTATAATTATGATATACTATGCTTGCTTAAATTGTGCATAATACAGTAAACATAATAACTTTAAGTTAAAAACGGTTTAGCGTAATAAAGTAAAGGAGCAATATGAACACAAACGAATTGGCATTTTTTACTAGCAGCGTAAACAGACTCATCGAAGGACAGCTGATACTGGTAGATAAACACATAGCGACGGTGCTTCAAAGCGTCGCCAAGTCGCCTACTTTGTGCCGCGTTTTGTCCAATACTTTAAAAAATATGTCCTACGCTACGGAGTTTTCCCGCGCAAAAGTCACCTGGACAAGCGTTGACGGCGTTAAGGAAAGCAGGCTAAAATTACCCGTTGACCGCAGTCGCCAATTTGCCTTTGTGGTGTGTCTTTTGACCGAAGTGGATTGCGGCAAACGTAATTTTTTGGACTTTTTGCGCGAATATTACAACGCGGGCGATAACGACTCCAACTATGCGCGCTTTGCGTCCGAAGTTCTTAAACCGTTCAAGTCCGCAGGCGAAAACTTTCTGCGCGAAGTCGATCCCGACAGTCTTGATGCCGAATACGTTATGCAAGCCGAACAGTACTTCTCTTCGGAAAAAATGTATGTCGAAACAAATGTGTTGGCGGAAATTTTTGCCCTGATGGAAGAAGTGCGTTTAATTTTAATCGATCAAAAACTGAGTTCGGACGACCTTGCGGAAGTTGCGCTTACAAGCGAATATCTTGTAAATGCTTTGTATCTTAAAAACCCCAAAATAATACGCATAAGTTACATTGCTTACAAAAACACGTTAAAGGGCTACTCGGTTGTGTCGGATAAACTTGTCAAAATAATTCAACTGTTTGCAACAATAGTTTAACAAGTATCAGTTGGTTATTTCGGTTACAAAAATGCCGTTATTTTGCATACAATTAGTATGTTAGGGGTATTTTTGTGGCACAACTTAGCTTTTTCAAATCTATAAAACAACGCGATCCTGCGGCAAAAAGCAGTTTGCAAATACTGTTGTTTTATCCGGGGGTTCACGCTTTAATCAGTTACCGCGTTGCAAACTTCCTTTACCGACATCGCTTAAAAGTAATTGCTGAAATAGTGTCGGCAGTATCCCGCCGCAAAACGGGTGTGGAAATTCATCCTGCGGCAGTTATAGGAAAACGGTTGTTTATCGACCACGGTGCGGGCGTAGTTATAGGCGAAACGGCTCAAATAGGGGACAACTGCACAATTTATCAAGGGGTAACTCTCGGCGGAACGGGCAAGGATCGCGGCAAGCGTCATCCGACGTTGTTAAACAACGTAGTGGTGGGCGCAGGCGCAAAAGTACTGGGCAACATTACAATCGGCAACAACGTAAAAATAGGCGCAAACGCCATTGTTTTAACCGACGTTCCCGACAACTGTACCGTTGTGGGTATAGGACGCATAATACGCAAAAACAATTAAGTTTAGATATAATAATACTCAAACTTTGTAGCGTTTTAATATCGCGTTGTAGTTGTAGTTGCTTAAAAATATTTGCAGCGGTTTAAACTGTTTTTCAGTTTCGTTTACGTTGCGCAATATATAATAAATACGACAAAGCCGTAACTTATTTTAATAGTTAATATGCGCCGTCTACGGCAACGGCGCAATCGTCAAAATTTTTAATTTACAAAGGGGAATTATGAAAATTAAAATTACTGCGGACAGCACTTGCGATTTGTCACCCGAACTTATACAAAAATACGACATCGGCATTATGCCTTTGCACGTTGCTTTGGGCAACGACGACCGTTTGGACGGCGTAACTATTCAACCGAACGACATTTACGAATATTACGCTGCAAACAAAAAACTTCCCCGCAGCGGAGCGCGTAGCAGTGAGGAATACAAGGAGTTTTTTAAGTCGTTTTTGGATAACGGCTACGATGCGGTAGTGCATTACGACATATCCGCCGATATGTCAGGCTCGTTCGATAACGCAATGCTTGCCGCACAGGAACTTAACAACGTTTACGTAGTCGACAGCCGTAATCTGTCTACGGGTACGGGACTGTTGGTTTTGGACGCTTGCGATATGGCGGCGCAAGGCGCCGATCCGTCGACAATTGCCAAACGTTCGCGTGAACGCACTCCGTTTGTCCGCGCTTCGTTCATTATCGACAAGTTGGAATTTTTGTATAAAGGGGGCAGATGTTCGTCGCTGTCGTATTTAGGCGCAAATTTGCTGCAAATTAATCCCGTAATCGAAGTAAAAGACGGACGTATGGGCATTGCAAGTAAGCCGATGGGACGTTATATGCGCTGTATCGAAAAGTACGCCGAATGGGTTAAGTCCAACTGTACTTCGCCCGACAAAACTCGCTGTTTTGTTACCCATACCAAAATGGACGACGGACTTACCGAAAATACAATAAAAATCGTAAAAAGTTGGGATATTTTCGACGAAATAATCGAAACTACCGCAGGCTGCACCATAACAACCCATTGCGGAAGCAACACAATAGGCATACTTTTTATTAACGACGCAAAAGTCAGCGAATAAAAATCCGATTAAACGGTATTATTAAAAACAGATAAAAAACAATAAATTTTAACACTTACGCCGCAGAAGTACAATTTTCTTCTGCGGCTTATTTTATATTTTGCTGTGTAATAAAAAAAACGATATTTGTCAACAATGTGTACTATGAATGAAATTGTAAAAATATTGTTATTTGCGTCGTTAGCGTATGTTACGCTGTTTATTATTTCCAAACTGTTAGGCAAAAAACAAATTGCCGAACTTGACTTTATCGACTACGTAACGGGCATATCCATAGGCTCTATTGCGGCTGAAATGTCCACCGAAACGGACACGCCGTTTTATTATTACTTAATTGCAATGGCAATCTTCTTTTTGTTCGATTTGATTATAACGCTAGTCGGGCGCAAGGCAAATTTCTTTAAACGGTTTTTGCGGGGTGTGCCGTTAGTGCTTATAAACCAAGGGGAAGTCGACTTCGAATCCCTTAAAAAAAGCAAAATAGATTTTTACGACCTTGTAGGACTTGCCCGCGAACAAGGCTATTTCGATATTGAAGATATAGCCTACGCCATATTCGAAACGGACGGCGAACTGAGTATTTTGCCTAAGGATAACGCCCGCCCGTTAAAGCGTGAAGACTTCGCCGAAATACCGTTTGAGGAGGCGTCTTTAACTAGTTACGTAATAGTTGACGGACAAATCAGCGGCTACGCGCTTAAACAGCTTCAACGTGATAAAAAGTGGCTAAAAGCAAAATTGCAGGAACAAGACGTTGAAATAAGCAAAATTTTGTATGCCGTCTACGATGACAAAACGGACGAACTTACAATTAAATATAAAAAGTCCGCAAGCAATTAAATATACACACAGCCTTTTTCTTTAATAGGAAAAGGCTGTTTTTGCGTATGGTAACATAAAAAAATCAGTCCGCGCGTAAAATACTACAAAAATACACATTATTCAACAAAAATTTACATTGTTTGGGTGGTATAAACAATGTATACTGTATGGGAGTAGGCAGTGAAAAAATCTATTACGGCAATAGCGGTATCATTAATTTGCGTGGCGGTAGTTATGGCAATAGGGGGCATTTCGCAAGCCTATGCCGAAAGCCGCAAAGTTCCGATCTATTGCGTTGACAGGGACGACAACTATGTCGCAATCAGCTTCGACGCCGCTTGGGGTGCGGACAAAACACGTAAAATTATGGACGTGTGCGATGAGTACAACGTCAAAGCCACATTTTTTTTAGTGGGATTTTGGATAGACAAATTCCCTGAAATGGTGGCGGAAATAGCGTCGCGCGGTTTTGAAATAGGCACTCACAGCGATACTCACCCGCAAATGAGTAAATTGACCGAACAAAAAGTACGCGACGAACTTTCGTTGTCCTGCCGTAAACTGGTGGATATAACGGGCAAACCCGTTACAGTTTTCCGTCCGCCGTTTGGTGACTACAACAATCAATTGTTGAATATTGCAACGGATTTGGGGCTGTATACCATTCAGTGGAGCGTAGACAGTCTGGACTGGAAGGGGCTGTCGGCAGTACAAATTGCCGAACGCGTGCAAAAGGCAAAGTCGGGCGACATAATTCTGTGTCACAACAACAGCGATCATATCGTCGAAGCTTTACCGTTGATTTTTGAAGCGTTAAAGATGAAAAACCTTAAATTTTGCACTATCGGCGAATTAATTTATACCGACAATTACTACATAGACAGCAGCGGCAAGCAAATCAGCAATACTAAAACAGCACAAAATAATATTTAAAAAACTTATGAAGGAGACTTAATTTATGAACACAAACGGCAACAACGCTGTAATGCTCAGCGGCAAGGTAGTGGGCGAACCCGTATATTCGCACGAAGTATTCGGCGAAAAATTTTACGAAGTGGTTTTATCGGTAGCCAGACTTTCGGGTATGGCGGACTTATTGCCGGTATCGGTATCCGAACATTTACTAACGGCAAATTTGCACGACAACGAACTTGTTACAATTAAGGGGCAATTCCGCAGCTATAACAAAATGTCGGGCGAACGCAGCAAACTTATGCTAACCGTATTTGCTAGGGACGTTTTGCCTTACGACGAATCGGCAAACCCCAATATGTTGGAACTTACGGGATATATTTGCAAACCGCCCGTATACCGCACAACGCCGTTCAACCGCGAAATTTGCGATTTGTTAATTGCTGTAAACCGTCAGTATAACAAAAGCGACTACATTCCTTGCATAGTTTGGGGGCGTAACGCGCGGTTTGCGGGCAATTTAAGCGTAGGCGAACATATTAACGTGGTCGGTAGGGCGCAGTCGCGTAACTACCAAAAAAAGCTTGACGACGAAACCGTCGTTACCCGTACGGCATACGAAGTATCGGTAAGCAAAATTTCGGTGCTTACGGACAGTGCAGTCGGCAACGAATAGGTTTTGCGTTAAAAACCGTTTGTAACCTTTAAGTTTGGCACAAAAAGACTAATGCAAATTAGTAAACCGACGTTTATAAAATATCTTATTGCATTGACTTAAATAATCGAACTAATATATACGTAAGGCGGTAAAAAAACGCAGAGTTAAATTCTCTGCGTTTTTCCGTATATATCTGTATTTTTTTATTTGCCGCTAAAACGGTTTTCGGTATTCGGCTAATAAAATTCGGTTTTTAATTTGTTTGACGTTTTGGGTTGCTTGTTGTCAATCAGCCATTGTTGCGCTTAATTTTCTTTTTACGTTTAAAGTAAACTACAAGCAAAATTGCAGTCAGCGCAATAGCAACGGCAAGCAACGACAAACCGACAATAGCGTTAGTGGTAATGTGGTGTACGTCTATCAGTCTGCTTACGTCAAGCCAACCGAAGTCTTTTTCGCCGTCGCTGTGGAGCACCATAATATAGGCGGCGTTTTTTTCGGTTTTAATCAGCGTTACGCGGTCGCCGGAGTACAGTTTAATTCTGTTTCCGTCCGAATCGGCTACAAAGTCGTTTTCGTTCATTTCCGCAGTAACGTACAAATTGACTGCCGAAAACAAACTGGAATTTATTTTCCGTAATCCTTCCGTTACAATATCGTCGGTTTTTGCCGAAATGTGTATATCCCCCACGTCGGACTTTTTAACAAAGCCCGTTTTGTCATCGTCGTATTTTACAAAGTACCAAACGGTGTCCCCTTCGGTGTATTTTTGCAAAACGTAAACGGTTTTCATTGTGCTGGCAGTTTGCGTAACGGTAACTTTGTCGGAACTTTCTAACGGCAATTGGTATACGTAAACCGCATTTAGCGACGTAAACTTTGTTTCGTGAGCAAAAGTTCCGTCATTGAAGTTGTTGTTGACAACCGTCAATTTGTCGTCCTTATCGGGAGTAGCGGCGTTGTCGCTCTTTTTAACCCAGCCGAATTTGTCGCCTGCCAAAACGTAGTAGTAGTGGCTGTTTTCGTCGCCGTCGTAACCGATAATAATATACTCGCTTGCGTCGGTAATTATTTCTTCGATGCTCTTGTCCCCGTTTGTCTTGTAAATGATGTTAGCGGGGTATCCGTTGGGGCGTACAAGCGTAAAGTTTTTGTAGACTGTGGGCACAGCCTTGTCTACCATATCGCTGCCGATTGTGGTTAGCGGTTCGTGTTTGTAAAAACCGTTGTCGGCAAGTTCGAAAATATCTATTTGGTTGCGGCTGTTTAAAACAATAAGTTTGTTTTTGTGCATTTCGACTGTTACGATGGAATCGTTGGTGTAAACCGACGTCGGTTCCTTAAACAGCGAAATTGTGTCGTAACGCAATGTTCCGCTTTGGATGCTTCCGCTGCCTTCTATTTTAAATATGCCTTTTGCGTCATACAATCCTATAAAACTCGTATCGTCTATTTTGCCGCCGAAAATACCGCTCGGCGTAACCGTAATATTTAACGTGTTGCTAAAATCGGCGTCGTCGCTGTTAAGTGTAAGATTATATCTTTCGCAAGTATTGTTTGCCACATAGTACAAATACGAAGAGTCGTTTTCTTGTAAAATATAGCAACCTTTGCTGTTCTTTAAATTTTTGATGTTTGCAAACGGAATAAATTGGTTTTTTGCCGTCAGTTGCAGCATTTTATCTTCGGACAAAGCATACAAAGTTTTTTCGGTTGTGTTGGGTATTTCGCCGTAAGCAACTGATATTATTTTAACGTTTTCAATGTCGAACTTGTCGTATGTTTTACCAACGGTAGGTTCTTCCCTTCCGTTAGCGGTAAGTTCTATAATCTTTGTTCCGCATATTGCATACAGCAAATTGTCGCCGTTATTCGAAAGTCCGGTAATCTTTTCGGATAGTTCAAACGTGTAAATTAGCTTCGGCAATTCGGCGTTAGTCAAGTCAAAGCACAATAAAGCGGTTTTGCCGTCTTCAACATTGTCTGCTACATATAAGTAATCGTCAACAACCGTCATAGCGGTAGGGTTGATAAAATGCACGCTGTCCTGCTCGGAATTATCTTGCTCGGCAGCAAACGCCAAAACGGGTATTGCGCACGCTATTATCAACGCTAAGCACATTATTATTACGCCTAAACGTATCCGATTGTAAATTGTATTTCTCATTGTTTTCCTCTAAAAGTACATTATGTGTATCTGTTGTAAAAATATTCTGTTTACGTAAATAAGGCGCAATAGGTTTACCGCAAAATTTTACAGTCAAACATAGGTGGCGACCTTTTAAAACCCATACGTAAACGTTGCCAACCGAAATTTTAATAATGTATTCCCCTGTTTACAAAACAGTCGAAAAATTAAAATGTCGATTATTATCGTATTATATCAAAGATTGTCGATTTTTTCAACAATTTGTAAGCACTTTTATTTGCTTTGTCGCTTGGGTGATTCGGTTTGCTCTCTGCTCCCTTCTCTGCTTCGGCGTCTTTTGCCGAAACAAGTCAAAGGCGAGTATTGCGAGCGTAGCGAAGCAATCCAGTTAAAACAGTATTACTATTCTATTCTCTGGATTGCTTCGTCGCTGTCGCTTCTCGCAATGACGGCAATGTATATGAATACACCTTAGTATGTCATCTCGACCAAGGCACTTGTGCCGCGTGGAGAGATCTAGCGTAGCGCAATGTGTTATTAACGTCGCCAACATTACGCGTTGCGCATTAGACATTACGGTTAAATTTAATCCACGCAGTATAACATCAATATTCTTTTTAGTGACACTTTCGTTTTTTTCTAGAAAAAATTAATTTAAGTAATCGTTTTTTTTAAATTTTTCTAAAAAATTAAATAAAAACTGACAGACAGTTGTCATATTTACTGTGTTATAATCCTTGTGTTAATTCGAACAAACGTTCCAAAATATTCTAAAAATTATATTAAAAAACGGGAGGTGAACTGATGAATCACGAATTGATTATGTTGCGCGAAGTAAAGCGCATGCACAAGCTTACGCAATCACTAACTAAGGAGGCAAAGTACAAGGCGGTAAAATCGCACTTGTCGTATAACGTTAAAAACGGAACAATGGGGCAAATAGCAGAGATATGTCAAACTATTCAGTTACGTGACGAATGCCTTCTGTTTTGTTTGGCGGTTGCAAATGCGCTAAAAACAATTGATAAAGATAAAAGCACATTGCTTAAAGATTACTACATAAACCAACTTGACATTTTAACGTTGTCAACGCGTTTAAAGGTAAGTAAAAGCAGCGTTTATAACAGGTTGCATATTGCGCGTATGCAGTTTAAGGACGCGTTAATTAAACTCGGTTGCGACGAACAGTGGTTAACCGCAAATTTCAGTCACATTGATTTTATCAAAGCAAGGTTGGAAGGTAACGGATAGTTGTGTTAGGCTTTGGACTTTAAGTTTAACAGTGATTGCCATTGTACAATATATTTAACGCCACTTTAAGTGTAATCTATTAAATCTCATCCTGAGCGAAGAATAACACCAATTATGTCATCCTGAGCATAACATCAATTATGTCATCCTGAGCGGAGCCGTAAGGCGAAGTCGAAGGATCTAGGAGCAAATCGGATACTTTAATAAAGTTACCGCAATTCCGCATTAAAAAAAGGCGCTTTGCGCCTTTAAATATCTGTGTCGAATACGTCGGTTTTTTTACCGTTGCCGGGTAAAAACAGCGCCAACGTCAATCCGCCTGCAAGCAGTACGACAAAAACAATAAGCAATATTTCCGCTGCGGGCGTATTTTGCTTGTTTGTTTCGTTTGTCGTATCGTCGTTGTTGTCGTCGGGCGGTTGCGGTTTTATTACGGGCTGTTCTAACGGCGTCGGGTGCAAGGCAATTACCGGTGCGGTTACGTCGCCTGTTTCCACGTAGCCGAACTTTCCGCCGAAATACACGTAGTACCATTCCTTGCCGTAGTATTTAAGTTTGCCGTAGTAACTCAGTTGCTGTGTTGTAGTGGCTACAATTACTATTTCGGCTGACGATACGGGCAAAAGTTTAAGTTGCGCGCTGTCGGTCGTTACGCGTATACGTTCAGTTGGGTATACGGGCGACAGCGGCGTAACTTCCATAGGCGTCGCTTCTATTTTGCGCACATAGCCCAGTACGGCGGGAAAACCTTCCGCTCCCGTCATTACCGACACTTGGTACGTTTTATCCAACGTGTTAAGTATTTCTACATAGTACGATTTTTCCAAATAAAACATTTCCTTACTGCAATCTTCGTCGGCGTACAGGCAAACGCTGTCTTTTGTGATACGCGCCCACGAGTATTCCGCGGCGAAAGCGTTTGAACAATACGGAAATATGCAGTACAAAGCAACTAATGCAATTAACACACAAGCAAATATTTTACTCATACAAAACCTCATTGCGGATATTATACCTTGCTTATAAGGTTCGTTTTTGCCGAGTTATGTCGTCGTCATTGTTAATATGTCAATTTAAAATAAAGGAACAATATGAAGGAAATTTTAAAACAAATTAAAAAAATTGAGCGCGAACAACTCCGTCGACAGCGCAGTCCCCTTGCCCGTTACAACAAAGGCAAGGTGCATTTAAAACAGATGTCTTTCCACAAGTGTCTAAAACGCAACCGATGGGTTTTCGGAGGGAACCGCAGCGGTAAAACCGAATGCGGTGCAGTGGAAACGGTTTGGCTTGCGCGGGGCAACCATCCATTCCGCCGTAACAAGCCTAATATTTCCTGTTGGGTGGTGTCGTTGTCGCAAGCGGTGCAAAGGGAAGTAGCCCAACAAAAAATACTTTATTATCTCGACCCATTGTGGATTGACGATGTAGTAATGCTGACGGGCTCCAAGGGCAGTCCCGCTAACGGCGTAATAGACTATATTTTGGTTAAAAACGTGTTTGGCGGAACGTCGAAAATAGCCTTTAAAAGTTGCGAAGCGGGGCGGGAAAAATTTCAAGGCGCAAGTCTGGACTTTGTGTGGTTCGACGAAGAACCGCCCAAGGACGTCTACGACGAATGCAAAATGCGCGTCTTGGACAGACAAGGACATATTTTCGGCACGATGACTCCTTTAAAAGGACTAAGTTGGGTGTACGACGAAATTTATTTAAATTCTCACAACAGCAAGGAAGTGTGGTGCGTCTTTATGGAATGGGCGGACAATCCGTACTTAGCCGTCGACGAAATTAACGAAATGTCCAAAAGTATGTCGGCGGATATGCTTCAAAGCCGCAGGTTCGGCAAGTTTACTTGCGGGCAAGGACTTGTCTATTCGGAGTTCGGCGAAGCAAACGTAATCGAACCGTTCGACGTTCCGTACGACTGGCAGGACGCCCTTTCCATCGATCCGGGTTTAAGCAATCCTTTAAGCTGCCACTGGTACGCGCGTGACTACGACGGCAACGTATATGTAGTGGCGGAGCATTACGAAGCGGACAAAACGGTTGCCTACCACGCCGAAAAAATCCGTCAAATCAGCAATTCGCTCAATTGGAAGCGTACAAAATGCGGCAATATTGAAGCCTTGTGCGACAGTGCGGCAAATCAGCGTACTTTAAACGGGCAAAAAAGCGTAGCCGAACTGTTTGCCGAAAACGGCATATCGGTCAACACTTGCGTCAACAAAAGCGTGTATTCGGGCATCAACAAAGTAAAAGCGTTGCTTAAACCGCTTAACGGCAATCCCAAACTGTTTGTTTTTGCCAACTGCGTAAATATGATAAGGGAATTTAAAGGCTACTTGTGGGGCGCAAACGACAGTCCTGTCAAACGCGACGATCACGCAATGGACGAATTGCGGTACTATTGTGCCAACCTTGCCGAACGCAAGCAGCCCGTTCAAAAGACTTGGGTGCAGTTGGACAAGGAACGTTTGTCGCGAAAGTTGCGGGGTTATAACCTATGAAGGAAAGCGTAAAAGACCTGTTGGTTAAAATTCTGCTTAAAAAAGCAAAGGGATACGTTGTTAAGGAAACGACCGACGAATATACGGTGGATGCCGACGGCGAAAAAAAGTTGATAAAAAGCAAAGTGGTTACCAAACGCGCTCCGCCCGACGTTACCGCGTGCAAAATACTGTTGGAAACCGAATCGGACGACGTTGACGTCACCGAAATGACGGATGAACAACTCCGCGCCGAACGCGACCGCCTTATAGGATTGCTGGCAAACTGTACCGACGGTAATTCAACCGAATAAATAATTAAAGGAGTAATTAAACGTGAAAATTTTAATTTCTGCAACAACTAAACAAAAGTGCGATGTGCTTAACTGCAAAAATAATGCCGAGTACTGTTTTGCCGTAAAGGGTAGGGCGAGCAGGTGCTATATGTGCGCCGACTGCGCAAACAAACTTGCAAACGACGCATTGTCGCTACTTACGCCTAAAAGTCCTAAAAACGCAATTAAGCGTATTAGCGACAAACGCGAACAAGACAAAAACGCAAATGCTTAAAAATAAGTCTGTTACAAAACAAAGGAGTTTAAATTAATGCAAAATAACAACAACATTCCGCAATTCGCCGAAGATATCGTAAACGACGTCAACAAGGACTTTGCCGAAAGGCAAAAAATGCGCCGTCCGTACGAACTGCAATGGCAGCTTAATATGAATTTCGTAATGGGCAACCAGTACTGCGTAGCTTCACCAAGGGGCAGTATCGAACAGGAGGAAAAGTATTATTTTTGGCAGGAAAAGCAAGTATTCAACCACATTGCGCCCATTGTGGAAACCCGTCTCGCCCGCTTAAACCGAGTTCGTCCCAAACCCGTCGTCCGTCCCTTTTCCAATAGCGATGCCGACGTCAATTCGGCAAAACTCACTTCTAAAATCCTTTCCGCCGTATCGGACAAAAACTTATTGAACGAAGCGGTGTCCCGCGCAACCAATTGGAGCGAAGTTTGCGGAACGGCATTTTACAAGGCGGTGTGGGACGAACAAAGCGACGACGTATCCGTTTCGGTGTGTTCCCCGTTCGAAGTTTATCCCGATTCCAACGTGACGCAAAACCTTAACGACTGCGCTTCGATCATTCACGCCAAGGTATATTCGGCGGCGGAAGTTAAGGACGTTTGGGGCGCGGACGTTCAAGGTTCGTCCGTTAAAGTATTCTCTCTCGACTCCTCCGCAACCGTCGGCGGTTTAGGCTACAACAGTACAATTCCGTCAATTTCGCAGGAGGAAAAGCACAACCAAGTTTTGGTAATCGAACGTTATTCCAAGCCGACCAAGCAGTATCCGTCGGGACGGTTGGAAATAGTCGCCAACGACAAACTGCTGTACGTCGGCGATATGCCTTATGCCGTCGGCGAAAACGGCAAACGGGCTTATCCTTTTGCAAGGCAGGTGTCCGTCGAACAAGCAGGCTGCTTTTGGGGAGCAAGCATAGTGGAACGGGTAATTCCCGTTCAACGCGCGTATAACGCCGTCAAAAACCGCAAGCACGAGTTTATCAACCGCCTTTCTATGGGTGTGCTTACCGTCGAAAACGGTTCGGTGGATACCGACAGTTTGGAAGAAGAAGGCTTGTCGCCGGGTAAAATTCTCGTTTACCGTCAAGGCGCGGAAAAGCCCGAATTAATGGACAACGGTAAAATTCCTGCGGACTTCGCCGCCGAAGAAGAAAAACTTTTGGGCGAATTCGTAACGGTATCGGGCGTGTCGGAATTTGCCCGTAACAGTTCAACTCCCGTCAGCGTAACCAGCGGCGTAGCGTTGCAGCTTATTGCCGAGCAGGACGACATACGTATAGCGTGCAGCATCGACAGCATACGCGAAGCAATCCGTACCGTATCCAAATTCATATTGCGCTTGTACAAGCAGTTTGTAACCAAAAGCAAACTTGTACGGTTGTGCGACGGAACAAACTCGGCGGAAGTTTTTTACTTTAACGCAAGCGACGTAAATTCGGATGACGTAGTATTCGAAACGGAAAACGAACTCACCGACACTCCGGCAACCCGTAGGACAATGCTGTTCGATTTGCTTAACGCGGGTATTTTGACGGATAAGGACGGCAAACTTACGCAGTCGGCAAAAGCCAGGGTATTGTCGTTAATGGGCTTCGGCAATTGGGATAACGCCCAAGACGTCACTCAGCTGCACATTGCCCGCGCCGAAAAAGAAAATTTGGATATATCTAACGCCGAAATTCTTGACATAGACGACCACGCATTGCACGTCGAAGAACACACCCGTTACGTTTTGTCTGCAATCGACAATTTAAGTAAAGACGTATCGGACAAAATTATTAATCACATCGGGCAACACAAAAAACTGATAAAGGAGCGTATTTGATACAATGGAATACGGAAAATTCGCCTCAGCCGACGAACTGCTGAAAGCCTATAACGAACTTGAAAAAAACTTCACCCAAAAATGCCAGCAATTGTCCGAATTGCGTAAAAGCACGACGGACGGTTTGCAAAAAAACGCAGTAAACCAATCTGATGAAAACAGCGGTACAAACGAGACGTCGTCACCGCTAAATGCAACCCCAATGGACGAAAACGCGGCTCGGCAACAGCCGACCGATTGCGCAGTCCCCGCAGACGTTCAACCGTCTGCCGCAAACGGTAACAGTCCTAACTCCACGCCCGTCGTCTTGCCTAAATTAATGGCAGGCGGCGGAAACATTTCGCCTGTGCTGCCGACAAAGCCCAAAACCATTAAGGAAGCGTCGGTGCTGGCGCGTAAATTATTCGAAAATTAAAAAAGGAGAAAAACAACAATGGTAACAATTCAAAGCGCGGACAACGCGTTAAAGACACTTTATTTAGGCGTAGTTGCCGAACAACTTAATACGGCGGTAAACCCCTTGCTTGCCAAGTTTAACCAAACTACGTCCGACGTTTGGGGCAAGGAAATCCGCAAACTTGCTCCCTTCGGACTTAACGGCGGTATAGGCGCAGGGACCGAAGACGGAACTTTGCCTAAACCTGCAAGCAACAACTATGCGCAATTTGTGCTGACGTTGAAAAACTTGTACGGCACAATCGAAATCAGCGACAAGGCAATGCGCGCAAGCGAAAACAGCGCGGGAGCATTTGTCAATCTGCTCGAAGCGGAAATGGAAGGGCTTTTAAAAGCTTCCAAATTCAATTTCGGACGTATGCTTTTCGGCGACGGCAGCGGCGTTATTGCAAAAGCCGTATCCAACGTCGGCAACGTAATAACCGTCGACGAAGTGCGCAATCTTATGGAAGGTATGGTTGTGGATATCATCGGTTCGTCTACCGGCGGTAACGTAGTGTCGTCCCGTCGCATTACGGATGTCGACAGGCAAAATAACAAAATTACTTTGGACGGCGCGGCAATTGCTTCTTCGACGATAGCCGACGGCGACAAAATAACCGTACAAGGCAGTTACAATAACGAGCTTACGGGCTTAGGCGCAATTTTCGGCGATGCCGCAACTTTGTACGGACTTGACCGCAGCAAGTACAAGTGGTTAACCCCTTACAAAAAGACTTCGGCTGCTTTGTCCGACATTACAATCCAATCCGCAATGGATTATCTTGACGAAGTTGCGGGTTCCGCCGTCGACTTTATCGTTTGTTCGTCGGGAGTAAAGCGCGCTTATCAGGAATACTTAATTACCAACCGCAGCAATATCGACGTAATGAACCTTCAAGGCGGATACAAGGCTATAAGTTACAACGGCATTCCTTTAATATCCGACCGTTTTTGTCCTAAGGGAACGATGTACTTACTAAATACCGCCGATTTCCATTTGCATCAATTGTGCGATTGGCGTTGGTTGGAAGACGACAGCGGTAAAGTAATTAAGCAAGTTGCGGGTAAGCCTGTTTATACCGCAACCCTTGTAAAGTACGCCGATTTAATCTGCGACCGTCCGGCAGGACAAGCGGTAATATCCGGTATTACCGAAGCGTAGCAGTTATTCAATTTAAAATAGTATAGTTTGTATTATTGCCGTAGCGATTGAATTTAATTGTTTTATCCGATACGTAGTTCATTACGTCTATCGGCATTTTGCAACGACAGTACGGCAATCGATGCAAATACATAAGCCAAGTAAATTATTATGCAATATTTAATAAAAATAACTTCCGATCTTTTTGACATTGCGGCACGCCTTAAAAGAGTAAAACCGACTTATGTAGTGTATTACAATACCAAGTTCAACCGTTACGAAGTCTACGACGGCGATTCGTTTGCATTTGTAGTTCCGTACGGCGAACTGGACGCGCGAACGGTCGATTACGCTCAAACGACGTCGGTTAAAAACGCCGTAAAAATTTTTGCCGAAGTAGAACGGAACAATAAAACAGTAACAAAACAGTTGATACAAGGCGCCGCAAACGGCGCTGTAAGCAGACTGTAAAATACGGAGTAAAAATGACAGTTAGCGAACTGATATTAAAAATAGACGAAATTTTAAACCTTGACTTGTCTTCGTCGCTTGACGTAAGCAGTCAAACGGTAATTCAGGCAATGGAACAAAACTCTTGCTGTAAAACGCTGCTTGCGTGCTGCAATTTTGTTTTGGACGAACTTTATTCGGAGTATGCGCTCGATTGCCGAAATACCGTTGTTAATGCGGTAGACGGTATAATAGAGGTAAGCAATCTTAATTTGCGCAGGGTATTGTCTTTGACGGACAGCGCAGGACAAAACACGCCTTTTAAACATTCGCTTGACGGGTTAACCGTAAACCGCTGCGGCAAGTACAATTTGACTTATGCCCGTAAGCCCCCTTTGTTAACGTTTGCAAGCGCAATAAATATTCCCGACTCAAAAATTTCCGAACGCATATTCGTTTACGGAGTAATAGCCGAGTATTTGCGCGTAATAGGGGATTATTCGGCAAGTTCGTCTTGGGCGGGTAAGTATTTGCAAGCGTTACAGGCGGCTATGTCTAAAACCGCTTGCGCAAAACTTCCTTGCAGGAGGTGGCTGCTGTGAATAAACCTAGCAGGGTAACTTATACCGAAAACTTTGCTTTGGACTTGTCGTCAGACGATTGTCTGCTTTGCGACGGAATTGTTGCGGACAATAAAGTTCTGCGCGGGGTAAACGTTATGCAAAGCATTGACGCGCGAACCGATTACAAAGGTATAGTAGGGGCAAGCAGCAAGTATCTGTTTGTGCATACCAACAAAGTTTTCCGTCGATACGACGGCACTGAATTTAAAAATCTGTCTATAAAAATGCCCGTCATAAACCCCGAAAGCATTGACGCCCGCTACGATATTTACCGCGACAAGGCGTATTTGGCATTTGACCAAGACGGCGTAATAAAATACGACGATGAAAACGTAACGTCCCAGCTTGCCGAAAGGTGGGCTTTCAACGATGCTGTCGAAGCGGTAGCTGTCGTTAACGAACGGGTAGCGGTACTTACTAAAAACGGCACCCGTTTGCGTTTTGCCCCTTGCAATCAAAGGTTGTATTCCGAAGGCGAGCAGGGCTACGTTATGCCCAGCGTCGATTTCCCCTGTTCGGTACAGGCAATTAAACGTTTGGATTACAACACGCTGTATGCGCTTGGCAGCAATTGTTACAAGGTGACTTTTTCCGCCGACGAAACGGACATTAAATTTAAAACGGTCGCTAGCGGACTGGGTAAAGTAATTATGCACAGCGTTGTTGTGTTGGGCGGCAAAATAATCTTTGCAACGGAAAACGGATTGTATGCTTTACACAACGACGCAGTTACGCCTATATTTCCCGAATTGAACAAGGCTGTACGCAGTTACGAAGGCAGTCGTGCAAACGCTTGGCGGGGCAAATACGTGTTGAGCGTTCCTTTCAATCAAGGTCGGGTCGTTTACGTGTTGGACGTTTCACGCAGCAAGTGCGAAGCAATGTTAAACCGTGATATTTTCGACATTCACCAATTTAACGGGCGCGACTGCGCCGTAAACGTAAACGGCGAACTTGTCGCAGCGGTAGACGGCGTTTTCCGTCCGTCGGTGTTTGTCCGCTCAGGTATCGACTTTAAGTGTAACGAAAACAAGTTTCTGCGCAAAATGTACATTGCCGCAAAGTATGATGTGGACGTATTTATAACTGACGGCTTCGGTGAAAAACGTCTTTACCGCGTAAAAGGCGGCGACAAATCGCAAAGCGTCAATATTTTCGGCAAGGGCAAAGCGTTTACCGTAGAAATACGTTCGCGCGGCAAAATGGAAGTGACGGAGTTTTCGCTAGTAGCCGAAACGTACAAGGAGGAATACTATGGCAGTTAGCGCTGAACGTTTGGCGCAGCTGCGCGAACAATTTATACCTACTAAAAACAAAATAGACGATATTGACCGCAAGTACTCGCTCGACTACGTCGAACCTAAACTGGATATGCCCGAAAGTCTGGATCTTCCCCGACTTGAATACACCCCAAAAACCCAAGACCAACTAAACAAACTTGCCGAAGAAAAAACCGAAGCGGCGTATCTTTCCGACGTTAACCGCATCAACTCGAACAAAACGTACGCTATGCTCAGGCTGGACAAGCAGTTGTTGTCGTTGGAAGAAAAAACGCGTTTAAAACTTGCCAAACTTCTTTCTAAACTCAACAGCGAATTGCACAACGTTAACGTAAAAATTACAAATGCAGGTATGCTGTTTTCAACCGTCGCCGAACGTGCCAAGGCGGAACTCCGTAGCGAATACGAAAGCAAAGTGGCGCAGTGCAACGAATCTGCCGACAACAACCGCAACGTCATCGAATACGAACGCGCTCAACTCGAACAACGGTATGACGGCGAATTAAACGGCTGTCAAGCCGAACGGGCGGCGCAAATTAAGCAAGCGTACAACAAACTGCTTACAGACGAACAGGACGAGCAAACCCGCGTGGAAAAGTACAATACATCTCTTGACGAAAAGGAAAAGAAGTACCTTTATAACCGCGCAAAGGCGTTAGAGCAAATCCGTCAAGCGGAGTACGACCGTGCTTACAAGGCAAAAAAACTCTATCAGGAAATGGGCGCAGTCGGCTACGAAGAAAATATCCTGTGGGAAAAATACAATGTATTCGTCGCGCACTTTGCAAACTTTACAAGTCGCGAAGAAGCGTTAACTTTGATCAAATGCGACAGTTACGTACAGGGACATTTAAAACAGTATTATAGTACTTTGGTCGACTGGGTAACCCGCAACCTTCCCTAAGCCCGTATAAACATCGCAATACTTTGTTGGGTTTACGTTATGACTAGGTCACGTACATCTTTGTACGCTCCCGTCGTCATATCCGCACCCGCCTCGTCTTGCTCGTTTTTACGGGCTTAGGTTAAGACAATTTAGAATATGAATGAGTAATGCTTAATGTGCAATGCGTAATGTTGGCGGCATTAATAACACATTACGCTACGCTAGATCTCTCCGCGCGGCACAAGTGCCTTGGTCGAGATGACATATTAAAGCACAATATAGCTTGCCGTCATTGCGAGGAGTGTAGCGACGAAGCAATCCAGTAGGGTGGGCAGACTCTTGCCCACCGCAATTAAATTAAACTCAACCTTAATTTCGCATTACGCATTCCGCATTGAAATATATGTCATCCTGAGCGAAGAATAGCCCCCCCCAAATTATGTCATCCTGAGCGGAGCCGTAGGCGTAGTTTCGCCAAAGGACGGCGAATGTTGCGAAGGATCTAAGAACCAAATTCATACCATATTCCTAGATGTTTCGACTCGCAATTACGTTGCTCGCTCAACATGACATATAAAATGCGTCACCACAATTCCGCATTCCGTCCGTATAATTCAACTAACATTACAACCGCTTACGCAACAAATGCCTAAGCGGTTTTTTTTGTTTTTCAATCAATTGTACGTTTCGGACGGAAAAAATAACAACCGCGCGCAAATCAACTTTAAATTTAGTGACGCATAAAAAATTACATTACGCTTTTACTTGTAAAAATCGGTATAATGGTGTATAATCTATATATGTTTATAAGGGGAAGTTTGTCGTGAAAATTAAAAGTAAATCTGCAATAGCGTACATAATGCGGAATTTTTGGCAACTGGTATATGTTGTATTGCCTGTTGCCGTCCTTATGGCTTTTTTTGCAAACCCCGACAGGGAAACGGATTTTTTATACAGTTTAATTTTCGGACAGCTTACTTTCGACAATGTTTTTTTGCTGTTTAACGGTTCGTATACCGTTTTGCGCTTCGGCAAACTGTGGTGGGTTTCGGCTATAACGTTTGTAGTGCTTGCTTTTACCGTATCGCTGCTCATTGCAAAAATTAGCCGTCATATGCGCATAGGCGTAATGTCGGCATTACCCTTTAAACGTGCATTCGGAATATTTCCCGTAACTTTTGCGGCGTTGCTTGTGTATTTTTGCATTACGGAAATTTTAATGTTGTTATCCGTAGGTACTATGTACATATTGCGCGCGACAAATAACGTCGTTTTAGTATCTGTCGTCGGCGTTGCCGTTTCTTTTGTAGTAAGACTAATCGTGACTTGGGTATTTATGCTGCTTATTTTGGCGTTTCCGCTTAAATATAGCGAAAATTACCATTTTAACGTTGGCTTGGCATATTCCGCCCGCGTTATGACCAAGTTGCCCCGTCAGGTATGGACAATCACGCTTGTTTACTCTATCGGCAGATACGTAGTTATGGTTTGCGCGTACTTTGCGCGTCCGTATTACTTGGATATCGTACTGTACGCATTGTGCTATTTGTTTGCAATAATGTATTTAACTGCTTTTGCTTACAAAGTGTACCACGATGTTGTCGGCGGCGAACGTCGCGACATTGCTCACACTATATTTGACTAGGAGGACAGCGATATGATTAAATCCGCTAGCATTGCAGCGTTTAACTGGAAAGTATTGTTAAAATCGCTGTTCTGTCAACTGTTGGTTTTGGTACTGATGTTGGCGTTTGTCGTTATATCGTTCGGCGTCCTTGCGGAAGATATTTTGCGCGTTATAACCGATATGCGCATTAACGAATTTATCGAACATACCGCGTCTGCCATTGTCGGCGGCGAGTTTAACAGTGCGGCTTTTTCTGCCGAACTTACCGAAATGATAAATTTATTGCGGCAAAATATCAGTTCCATACGCTGGCCTTGGGGCGGTGTAACTATGTCCTATATAATAGTAGCGTTGGTTTTAATAGTGTACCGTTTGTTCGTATCCTATGCCGATGTTACAAGCGCCTGCCAAATAGAAGAATTTATGACGTCTAACGCAAGCAGACCTTTTATGTGGTTTTTGCTTAAAAAGCAGGGACGCACTTGGGCATTCAGTTGCTTGCAATTGCTTTGTACTTTGCCGTTGGATATTTTGATTGTAACGGGTACGTTAGGCTTGTATTTGCTGTTTTTGGTTGCCTTCGGTTGGTGGACTATTATTCCCGCGGTAATTATAATGGTAGTGCTGTATGCCGCCAGACATACCTTTTTTGCCTTCTGCTTGCCCGCAGTAGTGTGCGAAGATATGCCTACCCGTCAAGCGTTCAAGCACGGCGTTTCGCTAATCGTAAAAAATTACTGGAAAGTATTTTGGAAAACTTTAGTTATTATTTGCATAATGCTTGTAATAAGCACCGTAGGCATAATGTATATTGACAACGGTTGGGCGCAAACCGCCGTTGTAACGGTACCTAACTTCATATTGTTTTTCTTTTTGAAGTGCATCAATATGCGCGAATACTTCGAAGCGAATAAGCGTCCGTATTTCCACAAATCAATGCTTATCGAAGGCACCGCAAGGTATAACAAGCGGCAAAAGAAGTTGCAAAAAAATTCTTCTAAGCCCGTATAAAGAGGCGTCTGCTTTGTTAAACTGCGGACTCACGCTCAGTCACGTACGACTTAGTACGCTC
>CARAIG010000039.1 GCA_948938605.1 uncultured Eubacteriales bacterium | reverse complement strand
GGGCTATGATGTTTAACGCAGTAGACGCTCCCATATACGGGCTTAGGAAAGGGATTCCCATTCAGAGAGCGCCCCTTCCAACTCAATGTTGGCTTGGTTTAAACGGTCGAGTACGGGCGCGAGTTTTGAGTAGTCGCTTGCCGTATCGGGGGAGGCGATTTTTACGTTAAGTTCGGCAATTTCCCGTTCCAATTCCGTAATGACGTTTTCCAGTTCCTTTATGCGTTTGGCGCGGTTGGTTTGCTCGGCGCGCTGCTTGGGCGAGCGGTACGTTTGCGCTTTTACGGGCGTAGGCTCGGTTTTAACGGAAGTTTGCGTTGACTTGCTTAGTTGTAGATAGTCGTCGTAATTGCCGTTGTGGACGATTATTGCGCCTTGCTCGATTACCGCTATTTGCGTGGCTAAGGCGTTAACGAAATACCTGTCGTGACTGACAAAAAGCAGCGTTCCCGTATACTGTTTTAAGGCTTCTTCCAACGCTTCGCGGCTAGGCAAATCAAGGTGATTGGTAGGTTCGTCTAAAAGCAGTAAATTGCAGTCCTTTGCCATAATCATTGCAAGCCCCAATTTTGCCCTTTCGCCGCCCGACAGATCGGACACTTGCTTATAGACGTCGTCCGCGCCTAGCGTTACAAGCGCAAGCAAGCTGCGCACTTCGGTTTGCGACATTTTGGTATTGTCAAACCACAGTTGGTCAAGCACTCGCAATTTTCCGTCAAGGTTTACGTTTTCCTGATCGTAATACCCTGTGCGGACGTTTTTGCCGAAAACGATTTTGCCTAAATCCTGCGGATTGGACGAGGCTATGCGCTTGATTAAAGTGGACTTGCCTGCGCCGTTAAGCCCCAAAAGAGCAACCCGCTGCCCGCGGCGGATTTCCATATTGACGTTATTAAACAACTGTTTGTTGTCGTAACCAAGACTTAAATTTTTTAAAGTTAACGGAAATTCCGACGGCTCGCTAGAATAGCCGAATTTAAAACGCGGTGGCTGTTCGTCCCGTTTTGGCGCTTCGATTATTTCCATTTTTTGCAAGGTTTTTTCGCGCGATTTTGCCATATCCGCAGTGCTTGCCCTTACTTTGTTGCGGGCAATGTAATCCTGCAATTTGGCAATTTCCTTTTGCTGTTTGTCGTATTCGCGCTGTTGGTTTTCGCGGCGTTCCGCCTTTAAAATGCGGTATTTTGTGTAGTTGCCTTTGTATGCATTTATACCGCTGTGCTGTACGTCCCATATAGTATTGCACAGCTTGTCCAAAAAGTATCTGTCGTGAGAAACTACTATTAGCGTTGATTTTTTGTCGGACAAAAACGTTTCCAACCAATCGAGCGTTTTGTAGTCCAAGTGGTTGGTAGGCTCGTCCAAAATCATCAATTCGGGACGTTGCAAAAGCAGTTTGCACAAAGCCGCTTTTGTCTTTTCGCCGCCCGACAAAGTAGAAACAACCCTACCGCTAAATTCGCTCATACCCATACCGTTGATGACTGTTTTAACCTTGACTTCCACATTGTATGCGTCGGATACGTCCGCTTCCACCGTCAAACGGTGATACTTTTCGGCTAACGATTTGTATTTTGCCGACGAAACGTCGGCTTGCGACATTTCGATTGCGGTACGGTTAATTTCGTCTATTAATGCGGTTTGACGGCTAAACACCGTCATCATTTCGTCAAAGAGAGTGTTGTCCGAATTAAAATCACAATTTTGTTTTAAAAATCCAATCGTCAATCCGTTGCGCTTAAAAAGCGAACCGTCAAATAATTGGAGTTCGCCGAAAATGCAGGACAAAAGCGTACTTTTGCCTGCACCGTTTGCGCCTACAACGCCTATATTATCACCTTCGTTTACGTCAAGGTTGACATTGTTAAAAATTGTAACGTCGCCGTACTTGAATACGGCGTCTTTTAATTGAACTAACATATTTAGTATCGCGTATTTGCCTAAAAGCAGCTTCGTTTCACTGCAAATTGTTTTTAGGCAAACACACTCACTCCTATAATTATGCGGTCAAAAAATTTGAATGCGCAATTAAGACTACCTTTATATACTGGACTGCTTCGCTCGCAATGACGAAGCGAGTACATCAGATTGAGTGCCGTTTTATAATGTGTAATACGAATATTATTCACGCTAATTAAGCAAAATCATCGTTCAAGTTATCTATGGATACAAATAAAGATACAGCATTGCTGTTCTTCGAGATTACGAATCCAAGTATTTTTGAACATAACGTTCGTCTTCGGTTACGTCCTTGCCGTCGATTATTATCTTATTTGTATCCACTACGTAATCGGGGTCGTCCCTGTGTTCATCGGGAATATACTTGCTGTCGTATGCCGAATAGATTATATCTTCGTAGTAAACGGGTGAAAGAGTACAATTGACCAATTCGATACTGTTATTGTACGGCGAACGAATATCTATAAGTTTTTGTTTTGTATCGATCAAGTCGCCCGACTCGTCGGGAACGATTTTGGAAATTATACTGCAATTGGTAAGAGCAAAGCGGTTATTTGCGCTTAAATTTACCGCAGTAAATTCGTCGTCGTTAAGCAGTACGTATTCCGAAACGATAAACGTAGTAAAATAGTTGCTTGTGGAATTGGGACTGATATGGGTATTAATGCCTTCGAACAGACAGTTTTTAGCATTAAACTTTATGCCGCTTGCGCGGTTGTATACCGCAGCCCACGCCGAAAAAGTAGAATACTGCATATTGACGGTAAGGTCCACATTAGTACCCAACAAATTAAATGCGTAGTAATCGCAGAGTTTTACGTTTACGTTACTTATATTAAGCGTTAAGCCGTTTGTTTCGTAAAGGTTTATTCCGCGCAACCAAGATACCCATTTTTCGGCGACTACATTCAAATTGGATATAGTGACGTTTTTGCATTCCTTTCCGCTAATGTTGATTACGCGGTAATTGTCTGCGTAGTTCTCAGCCGACAAAGTATGCCCTTTGCCGTTTAAATGAGTGTCCTTGGTTATTGCCGCAACATCGCCGTTTTTCAATACAATGTCGCTGTCCAGTAAAATTAACTTTTCGCCGTTATTTAGAGCGGCTATAAGTTCTTCGGAAGTGTTTACTACAACGTGACTGACGGGAGTAATTGTAAGCGTTGCAGTTAAAACAACGTCAATGCGGTTTGCTTGACTGAATGTTGCCGTCGCAATGTATTCGCCGGCGTCCGTTGCAAAATTGTTTTTATACGTTACGCTTACGCCTTGCGGTAAAGTTCCGTCAATTACAATACTTTTAATGTTTCCGTCAAAGTCTACCGTTTTGTCGGCAAACGTTACGTCGGCAATGTCGGCATAGCCGCGCTCGATAGTAAGTTTGGCGGTTAAAACAAGTTGATTGTATCCCTTGCCCGTAAGCGTTGCGCAAGCTTCGTATACGCCCACTTCGGTAGCCGTATTGTTTTGGTAACTGACGCTGACTCCGTTGGGTAATTCGCCCGAAACAGTAATTGAATGCGGTTCGCCGTCGTAAATTACCTTTAAATCATCGAAAGTAATCCCCGTTATGTCAACATCGGGAGACAAGATTGTAAGTTGCGCAACCAACGTTACGGTTTTGTACCCTTTGCCGTACAATGTGGCAATAGCGGTATATTTGCCGACTTCGGTTGCAGTGTTATTGGTATAAGTTATTTTTACACCCTTAGGCAGCGTTCCGCCAACGGTTATTGTGTGCGGATCACCGTCGTAGACTACCGTCAAGTCTTCGAACAC
Source organism: uncultured Eubacteriales bacterium (assembly GCA_948938605.1). Taxonomy (GTDB): domain Bacteria; phylum Bacillota; class Clostridia; order Christensenellales; family CAG-314; genus Fimimonas. The sequence goes on along the minus strand of CARAIG010000039.1, from coordinate 21,486 downwards.
GGCGCCTACTATTTCCTTTTCGTCACCTTCGGTACAAGCGACTAGTGCAATTGACATTATCAGCGCAATTACAATAACCAACAGCAGCGTTGAAATTTTTTTGCAAGTCATTTATATCGTTTATCCTTTATAATTATTTTTTCATTTTAAGTTTGGGTTTGCGCTTTACGTTAACATTGAAAATACGGTTAAACGCGTACATAATAAACGGAGTAGCAAGCACTTCAACCAACAGCAACAGCAGTTGTTCGCGACCGAGCGGTGCGTAGTTGAAGAAATTATACGTCCAACCTATAAACACTGCGGCAAGTACAATAGCCCAAATGCTTACAAACAGCACTACTTTCCACTTGTTAAAGGGCTGACACGCGTAATACAAAGCGAACAATCCGCCGAATGTATAAGTCAAAGTAACCAACGTTCCCAACTGGTCGACGGGAACAAGCGTCACATCCAAACCGTGCATAACGTAAAGCGCAACGGTAGTAACCAAAAACGTAAGCGAACAAGGCATACAGTTTTTAAGTATGTTATTGAAAAATGCGCCTTTAATGCGTTTTTCGTTAGGTTGCAAAGCCAAGAAGAAAGTAGGCAGCGCCACAATTACCCAGTCCATTAGCATAACGCTTCGGTTGGACACAAGCGGACTTTCCATTGTTTTGCCAAATGCAAAATGTAACAAAATAAGCATCAAGTTAATTACAATTACGTAAATCGTCTTCATAAAGTACATACTTGACGAGCTTTGAATGTTGTTTACCACCCTACGCCCTTCGGCAACCACCTTAGGTAAATTTGCAAAACTGTCGTCCATAAGTACTAAATGGGAAACTTGCCTTGCTGCGGAACTGCCGCTGGCAATGGAAATGGAACAATCGCTTTCCTTCATTGCAAGCACGTCGTTTACGCCGTCGCCCGTCATTGCTACGGTATGTTTGGCGGCACGCAAAGCCTTTACCAATATTGCTTTTTGATCGGGCGTAACGCGTCCGAAAACAGTATACTCGGTGGCGGCGGCAGCTACGTCTTCGTCGCTCATACCTTCCAAACTGATATACTTGTCGGCGTCGCGAATACCTACCCGCAAAGCAATGTTGCTTACAGTTACGGGATTGTCGCCCGATATAACCTTAACGTCGACGTCGTTTTTCATAAACCAGTCGATTGTGTCGGGAGCGTCGGCGCGGATATGGTCTTCGATTACTATTACCGCTACGGGACGGCGCACTTGCGGCAAAGTGGAACTGTCGTAAATAGTGGTCGTACTGTGCGCAAGCAATAATACGCGCAGACCTTGCGCGGCGTATTTTTTAACCAAATCGTTAACGCGTTCGTTAGGAGTTTTAAGCGCAAATTCCGGCGCGCCTAAAATGTATGTGCCTGCGCCTTTAAACGACACAGCCGAAAGTTTACGTTCGGACGAAAACGGTATTGTAGCAACCGCTTGCAAACTGGGGTTTTTAGGGGTGCCGAAATACTGTTTTAACGCCCTGCTTGTCATATTGTCCGACGGCAAAGCGACGTTGAAACTGGAAATAATTTCCCTAACGGTATAGGTAGACCCCGCCGAGCGCAAGTCAATGCTTTCGACTACTTGCATAGTACCGTCGGTAATGGTACCGGTTTTGTCAAGACACAGTGTGTCTACGCGTGCAAGCATTTCGATGCAGTACAGTTCCTGCACCATTGTGTTGTTTTTGGCAAGGCGCAAAAAGGAAGTTGCAAGCGCAACGCTGGTAAGCAAAAACGGTCCTGCCGGTATCATCGATATAATCGACGCCGCAGTCGGGTTCAACGCCTTGTGGTTTAAATTGAGAAAGGAAAATTTGCTCAAATCGTCGCCGACAGCGGTTGCGTTGACCATATACAAACATATGGTCATAGGCACTATTATTATTGCAATGAACACCAGTATCTTTTTAAGCGCCGACAGCATTTGCGAACGGGGCTTTTGATACTGCTTGGCACGTCCCGTTAAACTTGCAATATAGTTGTACTTGCCGACAGCGGTAATTTGTACGGTACAATTGCCCGAAACAATGTAACTGCCTGCATACAAGGTGTCCCCCGCACGCTTGGTTACGGCGTCGCTTTCGCCCGTTAAAATTGCTTCGTTAACTTCCACATAGCCGTCAATGACAATACAGTCGGCAGATATTTGCTCGCCGCTCGACAAGTACGCAATGTCGTCCAAAACCAATTCGCGCACGGGGATTTCAACAACTTCCTTGTCGCGCACAACCTTTATTTGCGGTTCGGTAATTAAGTTGAGTTTGTCCAATGTCAACTTGGATTTAATTTCCTGAATCATCGCTATTGCCGTATTTGCTATAACCACAGGCAAATACGTACATTGATCCGCCAAACCCGACACGCACAAAATAACCGTTATTACCAAATACACAATGTTAAAAAAGGTAAAAAGGTTACTTAACACTATGCCGGGTATGCTTTTTCCGCGACGGGTATTATCGGCGTTAACAAATCCCTGTTCGACGCGCATCGCCACTTCGTCGAACGTCAGCCCTTCATCTTTAAGGGGCGAAAAATGTCCGACTTCGTTTAAAGTTGCGGGAAGCTTTATTCGTTTGTTGTGTTTTTGTTTGTCTGCCATATCAGTCTACTAACGTAAGGGCACCGCATTTATATTCGTAAATTTCGGCATAGCCCTGTTCCCTTAATTGTTTTAATTGATAAGCGAAGTTTTTAATTTTAGTAAACACCGCTACATTCTTTTTTTGACGCATTTGCGCGCATACCTGCATAACTTCGATACGTGTGTTTACGTCGGTTTTTTTGTCTATTAACAACGCCACACCGCACGCAGGTTTAACCGTTGCGCCCTTTTCCTGCATAAGCAGAACGATACGCTCAAAGCCGATGGAAAATCCGCACGCAGGTACATCCTGTCCTGTAAGACGTCCTATCATCTTGTCGTAACGGCCGCCGCCCGCAATTGCGCTAGACAGTCCTTCGGCAGACACTTCGTAGATAGTTCCCGTATAATAACCCATTCCGCGTACAAGCGTCACGTCAAAAACGACCTTACCGCACTTGACGGTATGTTTGGTTACGGCAAGTATTTCCTCGATATTTTGACGTACTTCGTCGGGTAAATAATCGCCCAATTCCTCCACACAGGTTTTAAAGGGATTTTTGCCTGATGTAATGCGGTTTATCATATCGATAAAGCCTATCGCTTTGCCCGGAGCAATTTGCTCAACTTCGTCCATTACTCCCGCAACACCTATTTTGTCTAATTTGTCCAAGGCGATGAACACCGAGTTTTTTTGTTCGCCCTCAAAGCCGCATTTTTCCGCAATGGCGTTAAGCAGCCGTCTGTCGGACAGGCGAACGGTTAAATTGGAAAAGCCCAAGTTTGCCAAAGCGTTTGTAGTAGCCGTTATAAGTTCGATTTCCGCAAGGTTGCTTTGTTCCCCTATTATGTCGATGTCGCATTGGGTAAATTGACGGTAGCGTCCCCTTTGCGGACGGTCGGCGCGGAAAACGCTGTCCATTTGCATTGCTTTGAATACGGCGGGGAGCTGTCCTTGGTTGTTGGCGTAAAAACGCGCAAGGGGAACGGTTAAGTCGTATCTAAGCCCCAAGTCGCACAATTCTTCGTCCGACGCATTTTGTAACTTTTCGCCCCGCTTTAAAATTTTGAAAATGAGTTTTTCATTGTCGCCGCCCTGTTTGGAAGTAAGCAAAGCAATGTTTTCGACGGGCGGAGTTTCGATACGGGAAAATCCGTAGCTTTCGTAAGTTTGCTGAATAACCGCTAAAACTTGCTGCCTTAGGGCAAATTCCTTAGGCAAAAAGTCGCGCATACCCTTAGCGGGCGTTTTGGATAGCATGTGCATATCCTCCTAAATTAGTATTTTTAATTCGATATTGTAATGTTTAAAATTGCAGACGGATACAGATACTGAGTCGCCTAAACTTTACAGTGTTCTAATATCCCGTTGCTAAGTCAGTCCGACGTTTAACGCAGCAACTGTGTTGGAATACGCAATTAAATAATATAATTATTATCGTCCGCGGGAGCCTTTTCCATTTCGGCGGCTTTGTCTTCGTAACCCACTCGACCGAACAGTGCGTAAGTTGCGTCCTTACCGCCTTCTACTCCCGGTTGATTGTAGGCGTCTATGTTAAGCAATTCGCCCGCGTACGCCGTTTGCAACTGCAACAGTTCGATTAATGCGCCTATATTGCATTCGTTAATTTCGTCCATTTCGATTGTATAATTCATCCTTCCCCTGCGGGTAAGATTGTAGCGCGTTGCAAACAATTCGTTGTTGATTAATTCGCTAAGACTGTGTCCGCACAGGAAATTGACGTTGGGATATTCCTTGCAACCGTTAGGAATGGTTACGTCCGAACGGAAGTTTTTAACTTCGATAAATGTAATTACCTTGTCGAAAGGTCCTTCGTTATACAGCTGAACTTGACTGTGTTGATCGGTAACGCCCAACGCTTTTACAGGGGTTTGACCTGCGTTTACAAGTTTGCCGTTTTTATCTACTTCCTTGCCTAAACTTTCCGCCCAAAGTTGAGCGTACCAATCGGCAAAGTATTTTAAACTGTCGGCATAAGGCATCATAACGCTGATGTTTTTGCCTTGCTTCATAGCAATATATTGCAGTCCTGCGGAAACAAGCGCAGGGTTTTGCATAACTTCGGCATTTTTGCACTTTTCGTCCATTTCGCGCGCGCCTTCAAGCAACTTTGCAATGTCGATACCTATAACGGCGGCGGGCAACAGTCCTACCGGGGACAATACCGAAAAACGTCCGCCGACGCCTTCGTCGATGTAGAATGTGGTATAGCCCTTTTCCTTGGCAAGTTTAATTAAATTACCCTTGCTTGCGCTTGTCGTGGCAATAATATTATCTTTTGCTTTGGCGCCGAGTTTGCGTTCCAATATATCCGTTATTATCAAATACTGGCTCATTGTTTCGCTGGTGGAGCCCGACTTAGTAATAACGTTAAATACGGTATTTTCGACGTCGATTACGTCAAACAATGCGTTCATACGTTCAGGGTCGACGTTATCGATAACGTAAAGACGGGGATACTTACGTGTTTTACGGGGCAATTCGTTATAATACAAATGCTTAAACGCATTAAACAATGCTGTTGCTCCCAAGGCAGATCCGCCTATACCGAGTACTACAAACGCGTCGCAGCGGCTTTGAACGTCTTTGGCGGTTTTTAAAATATCCTGCACTGCTTTATCTTGATTGTAGGGACTGTCCATCCAACCTTGCATACCTTGACCGCGATTGTTTTCGACGTTTAAACGCGCTTGCTGCAACGCGGGAACAATACTTTCGATTTGCTTGTCGGTGATACCTTGACTGCCCAACACCCTGCTTAACATATTGTTGTAATTAACTTTGATTGTGTTCATAATGCCTTTTACTTCCTTATGTGTAAATTAATTCCTTTATTTATAATTCGATTTTTCCGCATAATGCTTTGAATGCTTTGCCGTGACGTTTGTTTGCGTTGTGCAGTAAAAACAATACGTATTTTGCGGGTACGCCCCCTACGCTCATCATTGATATTAACGGCGTTTCCAACGCTCCGTAAATTGTCAACTGCGCAACCGGATCGGCAAGAGTTTTAGACGGGGACAACCTTACAGCCCTTTTGCGGACGCTTTTTAACACTCTTTTTACCATTGGGACGTTTTGCATATCTTCCAACGTATTAAGCAAGGTAAATTCGCCCCGCTTTGGTACCGAATAAGTTTGTTTTTTCTGTCCCGTCAAACGGTAAAAATCATCTTCCGCAATTGTAAAACTGCCTGTAACGTCCCGGAAATAACTTGGGTACAATTCGCGGTCGTTGCCTTTGATATTTTCCCCTTTAATGTCAACCTTTGCCGAAAGCAACGGCGTTTCGACGTCCGAACAAACGGATACGGTATATTCGCCGCCGACCGTTTGCCATTTGCTTTGATAGTAAACGCTGAAAGCGCGTTCATCAAGAGTTAAGTTTACCGTAACCTTTTTAGCCGCTTCCACAAACACTTTGTCGAAAGCGCGCAACTCGCGTTTAGCACGCATAATACCGCAATCGCAGTTGTCTACGTAAACTTGCACTACTTCGTAACCGTCAATTTTGCCGACGTTTTCGACATCAACGCTTACGTTAAAGTTTTTGCCTGTTTTAGTTACGGTTAAATTGCTATACTTAAACTGCGTGTAACTCAATCCGTAACCGAACGGAAATTGAGTTTTAATGCCGTATGTATTGTAATAACGGTATCCGACAAATATGCTTTCGCGGTGTTCGTCGGTGTAACGGTCGTTTGCAAAATAATTGTAACAAGGAGTATCGGTCAAACTTAGCGGGAAAGTTTCGGCAAGGCGTCCGCTGGGCGAAGCTGCACCGAAAAGCAAATCGTACGCCGCCTGCATAACCGCTTGACCGCCCAAGTACATATTGAGCAAACCTTTTACGTCGCTAAGCCAAGGCATAGTATACGCCGAACCGCCGAAGCCGACAAAGACTATATCGGGGTTTACCGTATGCAAACGTTTAAGTAACCGCATTTGACAAACGGGAATATCCAGTTTCGTCCTGTCGTAACCTTCGCTTTCGAAGTCGTCGGTCAAACCGCCGAAAAACAATATTACGTCGTATTTGCAACAGTCTTCTACTGCCTGTTCTTCGAGTTTAGCGTTAGGTACGTCCCCCTTTACCGAATAGCCTTTTATGTAATCGAAGTCTATGCCGTTATCCGTTAAAATATCCAAAAAGTTACGGCACACTGCGTTTACGTGACTGCTGCCCGCACCTTGATAACGGGGAACTGCGGCAAGTTCGCCCACTACCAATATTTTACCGTCTTTCTTTAACGGCAGTATTCCGTCGTTTTTAAGCAGTACGGCGCTTTCGGTTGCAACCGACAACGCAATATCGTTGTGAAGCACAAGGTAATCCAACGGGGGTTCGGTTTTGGAAACATCGCATTTGTTTACAAGGTTGGCAATGTTGTTGCAAGCACGATCTAAATCGCTTTCGGAAAGACGATTGTCTGCTACTGCCTGCAAAGTCAAATCTTCGTGGAACTTACCGCCGTCGGGCATTTCAAGATCCAGTCCCGCACTGTAAGCCTGCCCCATATCGTAGCTTGCGCCCCAGTCGCTCATAACAAGTCCGTCAAACTTCCACTCGTCGCGCAATATACCGTACAGCATTTTGTTTTGAGTGGAATACTGTCCGTTGACCTTGTTGTACGAAGCCATAATCGTGTACGGCTTGGCGTTTTTAACGGTGTTTTCGAATGCCGACAGGTAAATTTCCCGCAATGCCCTTTCGTCCACTACCGCATTTACGGTTAAACGGCGTGTTTCCTGACTGTTTACGGCAAAGTGCTTTACGCTGCAACCAACTCCCGTACTTTGCATTGCGTTAACGTAGGAAACCGCAAGTTCGCCCGCAAGCAACGGATCTTCGCTGTAATACTCGAAGTTACGTCCGCACAAAGGACTGCGCTTGATATTTACGCCCGGTCCCAACACGACGTCGACGCCTTGCGCAATTGCTTCCTCGGCAATGGCTTGACCGATTGCCGCAGCAGACTTACGGTTAAAACTGCAAGCGACCGCCGCAGCCGTAGGAAAACATGTTGCGCGTTCGCTGTCGTTTATGCCGCGGTTTTTGTCCGCTTGCTTACGCAGACCGTGCGGTCCGTCCGTCATCATAAGCGGACGCAAACCTTCAACTTCGTGCGTATGCCAAAAGCCCTTGCCGTGAGTAAGTTTAACCTTGTCCGCCAACGTTAATTTTTTTATATCGAAACTGCTCATTTTATCCCCTTACCAAGCAACTTAAAAAGTTGCCGTTTGTTGCTGAAAATTTGAAAACCGTAATGTTTTGCGTAGTTAAAAGCACAGTGTTACGTCGATATGCATTAACAATACATAGTTATCCATTATATTCTAAATTAGTTTACCACATTTTAACGTTATTGTGTAGCGTTCAAAGACAAAAAACGTATGTATTTTTTTTAATATTAAAATATTTATTGAAATTATATCTAATAAACGCTATAATTAGATTTATTATATAATATTTGTCTGCTGCAAATAAATAAAAGGAAAATATACGACAATGAAAAACAGATGGTATAAGGAAGCGGTTTTTTACCAAATATATCCGCGCAGTTTTAAAGACGGCAACTGCGACGGCATAGGGGACATTAAGGGAATAATATCAAAAATAGATTACCTTGCAGAACTAGGCATAGACGCTATTTGGTTTTCGCCGCTGTACGCAAGTCCCAACGCCGACTACGGCTACGACATTTCGGATTACAAAGCTATAAACCCCGAATACGGCACTATGGCTGACTTTGACGAAATGGTAACAAAACTGCACGAAAAAGGCATAAGGGTAATTATGGACCTTGTTATAAACCACACGAGCGATAAGCACGAATGGTTTGTTCAAGCGCGTTCGTCATGTGACACCCCGTACCGCGACTACTACTATTTCCGCGACGGCAAAGGCAAAAACGGCAAAAAACCGCCCAACAACTGGACAAGTTTTTTTGTAGGAAGCGCGTGGCAGTACGACGAAACCACTAAACAGTGGTACTTGCACTTGTTTGACAAAAACCAACCCGATTTAAACTACTTCAATCCCAAAGTAATGGAAGAAATAAAGAGCATTTTGCGCTTTTGGTTAGACAAAGGAGTAGACGGATTCCGTTGCGACGTTATAACTTTGCTTGCCAAAACCGCAGGACTGCCTAACGGCAAACCGAGCATTGCATTGACAGGTTCGGAACATTACTTAGACGGCGAACGGATGCTCGAACTGCTTGGCGAACTGCGTACCGTACTAGACGAATACGACGCTTACACCGTTGGCGAAAGCGTATTTATAACCGTACCCAAAGCATTAAAGTACACTACCGAAGGCAACGAATACTTAACTACCGTTTTTTCCTTCGACCACACTGCCTGCGACAACCGTTTCGGAATAAAGCAGCTACCCAAAAAGTTCAGTTTAAAACAACTTAAAAGTGCCTTGACCACGTGGCAAAACGGCTTGTATCAAAAAAGTTGGAATACGTTGTTTTGGGAAAACCACGACTGCGCGCGCATTGTGGGACGGTACGTTTCGGCGACTAAGCACCATACGGACGGTGCAAAAATGATGGCGACAATACTGTTGACGTTGTCCGGCACGCCCTTTATTTACCAAGGACAGGAATTAGGCACAACGTCGATAGGGATGAAAGACATTACTCAATACAAGGACGTGGACGCATTGCGCAGTTACAATCTGCTAAAAAAAGTATTCGGCAAACGCAAAGCGATAAAAACGATTGCCTACTGCTCGCGGGACAACGCGCGTACGCCTATGCAGTGGACGGCAAGCAAAAACGCAGGTTTTACCGACGGCGAAGAAACTTGGCTGCCCGTTACGCCCAACTACACGCAAATCAACGTCGAAACTGAACAAGCCGACGGCAATTCCGTATTGCACTACTACAAAAAATTAATACAGCTGCGCAAAAGCGACAAGGCGTTTGTATACGGAACATACACCGATATTGCGCCTAAACACCGCAAAGTATTAGCGTACTTACGTCAAAGCGAATACGGAACGCTGCTTGTTATAAACAATTTTTCGTTAAAAAATGCCAAAGTTACGCTGCCGAAAAATTGGCAAGGCAAACAATGGCAAAAAATAATTTCCAATGCGGAAGGGAGCGACGCTTTGCCCAACAAAACGGTAACGCTTAAACCTTACGAAAGCACAGTTTACAAATTAGTGTAGTTTATTTACCTATCAGGTTTTTGACGTAATCGTCGGGAGGACTTTCCACATATACGGTATAGGGCAAATCGCTGCTGTCAACGGGATACAGTTTTACCGTCAGTTTACGCGTTTGACCGACGTATACTACACAGTTGAAATTTACGGCGGTTACATAACCGTCAAGCGAAACTACTACAGTTACAGTTTTCCATTCGGCAATATTTTCGTCATAGCAGTTGCTTAAACCGCTAAGTTCCATTGCGGGGGATAGCCCTTTATTGTCGGTATTGAACGACTGTCCCAAAACGGTTACTTTTGCGTTGTGTACGGGGTTGTTGTTTAAGTCCACGGCGTTTACGCGCAAATACGTTTTACCTGCCGAAACGTCCGCAATTGCGTTTGCGTCGATAACCATTAACGTAATTACCACCATTGCCAAAACAGACAGCGCCAACGCCACGCTTTTAAATGTTGCTTTCATACGAATATTATACTGACGTTGACGTACAAAAAGACCGATTGAAACACATTCAATCGGTCAATTTTTTGTATTAAATTACAAAGTCGCAATCCTTTGCAAGCTTCCACCACAAGTTACCGTCGATAAGTTTAAAATACTTAACCTTAAAGTTGTTGACGAATTTTTCCGATTCCTGAGTGTATTTGCGGTTGGTGACGAACAAGCCCACAGTCGCGTCGTTTTCGCACGCTACTACTCCGCAAAAGCGGCGTATGTCTACAAGTTTAGCAGTTTCCTTTTTGCCGCTGATGTGCTTTACCTGAATTAAAATTTTGTGCCTGTAACCCATTCCGTCAAAGCCTTTTATTATACCGTCGATACCGCCGTCTTGCGAGCCGTCGATATTTTTGCTTTTAACGTCGGTGTATCCGTTAGCCTTGTACCAAGCGTCCAACATTTGTACCGTTTTGTTGACAAATTCCTCCGGCGCCATTTTAAGCAACAGGTCTTCGCAATTGATTTTAGACGCTTTATTTTTGGAATTTGTTTTAGAATTTTGACCTTGAATTTGCTTGGAGTTTACAGTTTGTCCGCGCTGCGGTTTTGAAGGCGCGTCCTTAATAGGCACAGGTTGAATTTCGCTTGCCGCCGCTTCATCTGCTTGAACGGGCAAAGCGTAGACGTTGTCCGTCTTGACGATTTCACCGATTTTTACAGCTTCGTTCAACAAACGCCCCGCGTCCGCTTTGACCACTTTTACAAAATCCTTGTCCGCTTTAAGTTTTACGGCAACGGCGGACAGCAATTCCTTGCGGGTATACGACTGAACGGACAGCAATTCGCGCAAGGTTTTGTCTATTTTAATATCCCGTTTAACGTTTTCGGTAGTTTTCCTTTTGTCGGGCAACTTTTCGCGGTATTCGACGATGCCGTCGTTTTGCACAAGTATGCCCACGTTGATAAGTTCGGTTAAAGCGTGTCCGAAAATACATTTTGTTTGGTTAAACGGCTTGTCGGGACTTGTATCTTTAATTACGTCGGCAGGCAATTTTAATTTTGCAACGCATTTTTCAATTAAAATTTTGCGCCTAATGGGTTCGCTCAGCAATTCCGCAATGATAATTTTTGCTTCTTCTTTGTTGGGAATGTTCATAAATGCTCCGTATTTAAAATTGCGACAACTGTTTTACGAATTGATCGTCAATGCTTTTTTAGGGCAAATATTGGCGCATTTGCCGCAAGCGATGCACTTGCCGTAATCGATTTGCGGTGCATTGAAATCCGTTTGCGACAGCGCGCCTACGGGGCATACTTTAACTGCCGGACAAACGTGGTTTTGCGGACAGTTGTCCTTGTTTAAAGATAGTTTTTTGTTCATAATAACTCCTTACATTTTGTAAAAGTAATTGTCAATATATTTAACTAAAAATATATCGTTAGCCGCATAAGACGAGTTCACGTAAAACAACTTATTGCAAATACGGCACGCCAAATATGTTAAACTGTATGGATATTATTATACAACTAATACGATATAAAATCAACTGTGAATTTGACTTTACGTACGGGTTGAACGCAAGACTGTAAAAAGGGTGCAAGATGCGCAGTGTATTTTTTAATTTATAATTGTTGACAAAATGTTATTTTTAACAACATATTTTCAAACGGCATAGAATAAAATTCGTCCCGAAGCGCAGCGCAGGGTAAGCGGAGTGTAACGGAGCGCTACGTCATTTCGAACCGTCCCGCTTAAAGCACGTCAATGCGACAAGCATACGGGAACAATGCAAAAGGGAAGCAAGCAATGCTTCCCTTTTGTGTTGCGACCTGCTAGCGCAGTCGCAGTAATGGTGAAACAAGTGTGGCAGAGGTCGATACAGTTTTCAAGTGTTCCAAAAACTCCTCTGTTTCACTCAACCGTTTTTGTTCCGCATATTCAAGCACGCCCAAATTCAGAACGCTGTAAGTCTTTATATGTTGGTCGTCATAAATATACACCATAAACACAAGGTTGTCAATGATTTTTTTCTGATAGGCTTTGTCTGCGGGGTTGCCTTTGAGTAGGTGGGCGATAAATTCTAAAATGTCGCTTTCCGTAACTCTGCGCCCGCGTTCAAGCAAGATTTTTGATTTTTGCTCTTGCAAGTCCTTTATCAGTTTTTCGTACTCGTTCATTTTTCTTTCGATATTTGCCCGCAAGGTGTCATTTCGCGCTAAAATAAACGCGTCGGTCATTTCCTCGATTTTGTTTTGTGCTTGTGCTATGCGGGTTTCAATGCTTTTCAGCCCGTCGTCGCCCGTGCGCTTGTCATAGTATGCGATAGTGTCCCGCGCAGCAATTCTCGCGTTTTCTTTATCGCTTAAAAAGTCGTGGACTTGTTGGGTTATCTGTCTTTCCAAACTGTCCTTGTTTTCGCGTGATTTTTCGCACTTGCCTTTGCGCTTGTGCTTGCATACATAATAATAGCGTTTGTTCCCGTGTCTGTCCGTGCCGCCGTCTGCAACCATAGGTTGACGACAGTTCCCGCAAAACGCTTTTCCCGTTAAAATATACGGCTCAACCGCCGAATTTGCGCCCGCCAAATGCTTGTTGATTTTCAGCCGCTCTTGTACCCGCTCGAAAGTTATCTTGTCAATGATGGGGGGATAGGTGTTGTTGCACTCTCTCGCGCCGAGCATACACTCGCCCGTATATTTGCGGTTTGGTAGCCAATGCTCGAAAGTGCGGGCTTTCCATTGCTTACCGTTATAGAAAATATGTTGCGCGTTCAGATTTTCGGCAATTTCCTTTTTGCTCGTTCCCTTTGCGTACTCGTTAAAGATATAACGGACGATTTCGGCTTGCTCCTCGTCGATAGCGACTTTATGTATAATGCCCTTGCTCCCTCGTCTGTCGGTGTCAATGAGTTTGTAGCCGTAAATCAGATGCCCGCCGCAATATGTGCCGTTTCTCACGCTCGTGTCAAGTCCGTCGTGTACGCGCATAGACAAGCGTTTGCTATAACGCTCGTCGTTCCACTCCAAAAACATTTCGTAAATTTCGCCGCCCTCGTCGTCGCTGACGGGTTCGGTTGCCGAAACTACGCGTATGCCGTACTGCTTTTTGAGTTGCGCCTTGTGCATAATACTGTCAATGCGGTTACGGGCGAAACGGTCGAATTTATAGACAATGATTTGCTCGAACGCGCCGCTTTCCGCGTCGTGTAACATTTTCTGAAAATTGGGGCGGTTGTCGTTTGTTCCCGTCTTTGCTCTGTCGGCATAGGTCTTGACGACAGTAAAGCCTTTGCTTTCTGCGTACTCGGTGCAAATGCGAATTTGCCCCTCAATGCTTTGCTCGTTCTGTCCGAGCGAGGAATACCTTGCATAGATAACTGCGTTTTTCATTGTGATTTGCTCCTTTGCCGTGTTCCCGTTAATGTGCGGGGTGCGGCTTAAAAATTTTGTTGTTCGCTTTGGTGCTTACCGTCTTAATCAGCGAAAAATGCCGCCGCAGATAAATTGTCAAGGGTGTAACCGCCAACGGCGGCGACGGCTTTATGCCTAACGGGAGATAAACCGTCGCCCTTTACAATTTGTCAAGGCGGCGTAACCCGTCCATAGACGGTAAGCACAAGCGAACACAAAAACTATGTAATTTTTATGAAATAAATAAAATCGCTCACAATGATTTTATCAAGAATAGAACAGTAAATATTAACTTTATTATTTGAATATTGTCGAATTAACTCAATTCTTCGGGTATAACTTTTTTAAGTGATATGAAAAGCCTTGTCTTGACATACCAACCAAAAAAGCGGCTTGCTTTTGTGAAAGCAAGCCGCTTTTATATTGTTTTACTACCGCTAAAAACTGTTTTGTGTATTGCGTTTTAGGTCGTCCGAATTTAACGCCTTTTGCCCGCGCCGCTTTTATTCCTTCCGCTTGCCGCGTTTTTATGTTCGTGCGCTCGTTCTCGGCAACGAAAGAGAGTATCTGCAAAACAATGTCCGATATAAATTTGCCTATCAAGGTATCTTTTTTCACGCGCGTATCTAATAGCGGCATATCCAAAACCAAAATATCCGCCTTTATGCCGTTTACAATTCTATCCCACTCAAAAATAATCTCGTCGTAATTGCGCCCCAAACGGTCTATCGACTTAATAATGAGTAAATCGCCGCTTGTCAAGGTGGCAAGCAACCGCTTATATGCGGCGCGTTCAAAGTCCTTGCCGCTCTTTTTTTCGGCAAAAATATTCCGCTCCGAAACTCCGAACTTGATAAATTCCGCAATTTGTCTGTCAAGATTTTGGTCTTTTGCGGAAACGCGCCCGTATGCGTATTCCATAATATAAAAAACTCCTTATAGCGTGATACTATAAGGATACCGAAAAAGCAAATAAAAGTACACTTTAATTTGCATAGGCGAAAACGGCTTAATTTTGCCTTTTTGCCCTTATATTTTATCATATTTGCGCCATAAATGCAAGAAAAAGCAAGGCAAAAAAATGTGTACTTTATTTTGCGTATCAAATAACTTTTTCGGGGTGTTTTTTATGAAAAGAACTTTCAAATTTTTACCGCTTATTTTATGCGCCGTTATGGGCTTGGCGGTCTTTCTTTCCGCTTGCGGCGATAACAACCAAACTACGCCGCCCGCACACGAACACACATTTGCAACCGTTTGGACAAACGACGGTACACACCATTGGTATGCCGCTACTTGCGAACATACCGACCAAATAAAGGACAAAGCCGCACGAGCATACATTTGCAACCACTTGGACGACGGACGGCACGCACCATTGGTATGCCGCTACTTGCGAACACACCGACCAAATAAAAGACAAAGCGGCGCACAATTTTGACGGCGGCGAAACTTGCATTGTCTGCAATTTTACCAAACCACACGAACACACATTTGCAACGACTTGGACGACGGACGGCACGCACCATTGGCACGCCGCCACTTGCGAACATACAAACGAAACGAAAGATAAAGCCGCGCACGATTTTAACGGTAATAAATGCACCGTCTGCAACTACGAAAAACTGCTTACTTGGGACGATATTTCTAACGAGCAAATTTTGAATTTGTTTAATGAGGAACTTACCTTAAAAGCCGCACAAAATATTTACGCTGATTATGGTTGGGATATTAACGAAAATAATGTTACAAATGCGACTTGGTATGTTAGTAAAGACAGTGATATATCAACTGCGAATTTAGTGTTTACTTATATGAGAGGTCAAAAATCGCATTATATCAATCTTTGTAAAGTTGAATTTGCTACTCCTTTAATGCCGCAAAACATAAAAGATAAAAATATAGGTGTACCTACTTGTACAAGTTTATATATGAAAAATATAGATGCGTCAATTCAAGAACAACGCACGGAAATCACAAACGCAATTTGCAACACCTTATTCGGCGCAAAAACAGGCGCAACAAGATACATTATTGATAATGGAAGAAACACATTAGATGCTGAAATGGGAGATGTTTCAACATTTACTGTAATTGAAATAACAGACAATGTTATCAAAGAACAATTCGTTAAAATTAAATATTCAAATAATGACGAGGATTTAATAGCAAAACTTGCAAATGAAAATAATTATAAAACTGATGGCGGAAAAACCGTATCTATCACGGGTGAAAAGTTATGAGCGAATTTGACGAAACCGAAAAATTAGACGGACGGCAAACGGCAATTATCAGAGCCATAGCGGAAAACGAAGCCGCTAAAAGCGCAACGGAACATAACGGGCTATTTTGGTTTGGCATTATGGCAATGACAATCAATTTTGTGGTTGCGGTTGTGGCGGCGATTTTCGGTTGTTCTTGCAAGCCTATCGGGGATAAAAGTTGTTTAGATTGGGTTATGCTTGCAATCAGCATACTTGCCGCGATTATATCTTATGTGTTTTCAATTTATGATTTGAGTTTGTCTAAAAAGAATAAACGCACGTTGCGCAAAGAGGAAAAAACAAACGCCGCGCCTACGCTTTCATTAGTGCAAATTCAGCAAGATACCAAAAGCATAAAACAACGCGCAAAAGAAAGCCGTTTCCATAAAATGTTTGCACTCGGTTTTATGGTGGCTGCGGCGTTGTTCGCAATCATAGCAATTATTATCTAATATTATAAAAGCACTATCTGAAAAAACAAATAAAGCCGTACAAAAGAAAACTCGCTTTCGGGAACAGTCGAAAGCGGGTTTTAATTTTATAGGTGCGGAAAAATGTTACATACAATAAAAAAAAGCAAATAATAGACCGGCGTTCACGCAAACAAGTGTGAACGCTTTTTTTATGTCTTGCGAAAAAAGTCGCAATATAAAAAGCCGTAGTCCTCCTGCGCGAATTTTGGAAAATCGCTTTTCAAAATTCAAAACGGGAGGACTATTTTTATGCAAAAAATCAAGTACACATTTTTAGACGGCACTACAAGCGAAATCGAGGTTACGGACGAAATATATTCCGTACACCTCGAAATAACACAAGCGGAACGGCGGCTATATTGGCGGGAATCGCGGCGGCAAACCTCATTAGAGAATTTAACGGCACAAGGCATTGACTTTATAGACACCGCCGCGAATCCGCTTGCCAAATACATACAAAACGAAAATACGGAGCATATCGAAAAAGCCGTTGCCGCTCTATCAGACAAGCAACGAAAATTGATATACGCCGTATTTGTCGAGGGCAAAACCCTTACGGAAATAGCAAAATCGGAAAATGTAACGCAACCCGCAATAACGCAACGCTTGGCAACTGCGATAAAAAAATTAAAAAAACTTTTGCAAAAAACCTTATAGTTACCCCGCTTTTCTTCCTATAAGTAGAGGCAAAAAAACAAGCCTACTACAAAACGGGAGCGTGAAAGTATGAAAATCAAGAAAGAACTATTGCAAGCCTTTTTAGACAAGTACAAAATCACGGCGGCGATATTGGCGCGGGAAATGTTAGTTGACGAAAAGGAAATTAAAAAATTGCTATGCGGCGAGGCTGTGAACGAGGCGACGGCGCGGCGGTTTATTTACTACTTCGGCGTTGACGAGGCTGTGAAAATGATTGATTGGGCGGCAATCGGCAAGATTAACCCGTTCGGGGGCTGACTTATGGACGGCTTTCAAAAGGTTGCGTATATCGGACTGCGGAAAAAAGACGGCTCTTTAATGCTCAATGTGCCGCTATATATCAAGGTTGCGGAACTTAACAAGGACGGTATGACGGAAACGCAAACACAAATGATAAGCCGCATAAGCGAAATAATGATTAAACAGTATGAAAAGCAATTAAGCGATTACTTTTCAAGCCTCAAAGAAAAATCTAACAAGGAGGAACTATGAAACTCATAAAAACGCTTGCAAACTGCTGTTTGGCGTTCATAACCGTAATTGCCGTTTGCGTAATTATCGCGTTCGTTTACTACCACTATTTTGTAAAAGATATAACGACGGGAACGAACTATATAGATAATCAAATCGGGCTTGATATTAAAAAAGCGGACGACTTGACGGACGAGGAAAAAGACGAGTTCGAGGAACGGTATTTTATCGAGGCGAATTTTTACAGTAACGCGAAAAATAACGGCATAGCGTTGCAAGAAATGAAACTCAACTATTTTACCGACTATCAGTTAATGTCAACGGGCTACCGCTCTACGGGTATGCAATTTTTAGGCGATTTGAAACAAGAGGACTTGCGGCTTGTGGAAACCACAGAGGAACAAGCAAACCGCGACGAGCCGCAGAACTTTACCTATTACGACACTACAAACGGCATAAATTGGGACGGCGGTAAATTGCGCACGCAACTAAACCGCGAAACGGCGTTTGTCATAAGCATTGACGGCAAGCCCTATCAGATACAGTTAGATAAAACTTACGATTGGACGACCTATTCACGGCAATGGTACACGCTGTGGATATGGAACAAGCCGACAAAACACATTATTTACTACAACTATCTCAATGTGTTTGCCGACTGTATGCAAGCGATACGCTCGAACAGTGCGGGCTACGGCGATTATTATATCACGGTAGATTTAAGCGAGTATTTTACAATTCGGGCGTTCGACAGCGACAGCGGCAAATACAAGACGGACGACGTAACCGACATTATAAAATCGTATTCGGTGCTGAAATTCCACTATGACGAAAACGGCGCGCGAAACAGTACGCAGTCAATGTTTAAGTGTATAGACTGTAACCCGAAATACGATATATCGGACGAACAAATTGACACTACCTATTGGCAAGAGCGTATGACTTACACGCTGAACGACACAAGCAAATTGAACGGCGCGGAAATGTTCGCGTATAGGTATAGCGAGGTTTACGACGGATATTTTCTTTCGCTGTCTATGGTCGGCAAAAAACTGTTCGCAGATATGCCCCGCGCGAAAGTCAATATAATGCTCGACTTAAATTCCGAGTATTTGGCGGCAAAGAAAATAAAAGTTGTCGGGCTTGATTATAACGCTTTCGACGGGTTGGAAATCGACACGCTGACTATAAAAAGCAATTCGCCCGTAACCTTTTACCTCTTGGAAAAATCGTTGAACGATACGCAGTTAAAAACATTAAAGCATAGCGGCGGCATTGTATTGGACGGCTTGCAAGGTGCGGTCAATAACGAGTATAGCGAGGTGGTTATATGAAAAAAGTCATAACAATGCTTATTCTCTATCTGCTGTCGTTCGTCATAATCGTGGTTGCGGTATTCTGCGGGATTCGGTTGTATAAGGAAATCAAAGCGGAAAGTTATATAAACGGCTCTATCGACATTAGCAACCGATTCACGCAAGAAAGTTTTAATTATTCGAGTACGAGCGCGGTATTCTACCACGATTTGTACGACGATACCGACACATACTCATTTGAAAAAGATTTGCTCAAAGTCGAGAATTTTGACGGTGCGAAAAAGACCTATCAAGTTATACTCAACGACTATGTTCTGCTGAATACGGAAATAAACGCCGGCTCTGTTTTTGCAACGGTAGATATGGACTTTTACGATACGAGCGGCAACATAATCAATAGCGCGGTTATGAAAATATCGGTCAAGTTTTTGAGCAATAAAACGACTTTAACGCTTGCGACTACGGGCAAGGAAAACGCAAGTTTTCTTGAACAATATTTTGCAGACAATGGCATCCGTCTGCGCATTATGGAAATTTTATAAAGGAGCGAATATGTCAACTACGAAAAAAGTATTAACTATCATTTTCAGTATTCTCATAATCGGCGTTTTTGCGTTCCTCTTGACTTGGGGCATTATAAATTGGTCGAAAGTCAAAGACGGTATGGCGGGCAACGGACTTTATACGCAAGAAGATATACAAAAATCTTATGAGGACGGCTATTCTACCGCCCTAAAAGATAAAGAGGAATACGACAAACTAATAAACAGTTACCGCGACACCATAACCACGCAAACCGATTTAATGTCGCAACTCAATAGCGAGGTACAAACTCTTACGAACGGCAACCGCGATTATGCGGCGCAAATCGAAACTCTGAACGAGCAGAAAACCGCGCTCGAAACGCAGATAGACACATTGAACGCGGTCAAGGAAAACAACGACAAGACTATAACCGAACTCAACGGACAGATTTCTACGCTTGCCGCGCAAGTAGTCAATTTGCAAGCGGCGGCAGACGAAAACGAAAAGACGATTAAAGCGTTAAACAGTCAAATAGAAAATTTGCAGTCGCTCAACTCTCAATTACAGGCTACGAACGAATTAAACTTACAAACTATATCGGGACTGAACGCGCAAATTGTAGGGCTTAATAATCAGATTACGGACTTAACCTTGCAAATGCAAAACAATTCTTCCGTCGTCAATGCCCTCAATAACAAGATAGCGGAATTGCAAAAGTCAATAAGTTACTACGAGCAGTATTTGCAAAGCCTTGAAAGCGGCGAACAAGTCGTTGCGACATTTGAGTTTGCGGGTAGCGTTTACAACATACAAGTAGTAAACAAAAACAGTTTATTGACGGTTACAACGCCTACCTCTACCGCGTATGTTATTTTCAACGGTTGGACTGTGGACGGCTCGGCAGTAGATTTAAGCACTTACCGCATAACGCAAAACACAAAGTTTATAGCCGACGTTACCTACAAATACGAAGTCAATTTCACGGTGGACGGCGAAAACTACAACAACCAAATCGTAGTGAAAGACAACAAAATTACCGTACCCGCCGCGCCTACGAAATCGGGCTATGTGTTCGAGGGCTGGACTATGGACGGAAACTCGGTTGTAAATCTGAACACCTACACCGTAACGCAAAATGTAACCTTTACGGCAAAATTCACAAAGTTGTATTCGGTCATATTCAAATACGAGGACAGCACCTTAAAAACCGACACCGTAAAGAGCGGCAACTATGCAACCGCTCCGACGGCTACGACAACCGCATACAAAGTATTCAACGGTTGGAAGGTCAACGGAGTTATGGTAAATGTGAACGAATACCGCATTACCGCCGACACCGTATTTACGGCAGATATAACCTATAAATATGATGTCAAATTTATGTCGGACGGCAAACAGCATAACGCCCAAATCGTTGAAAAGCACGGCAAGCCCACAGTACCCGTCGCGCCTACAAAAACAAATTATGTGTTTGTCGGTTGGTCGCTTGACGGAACGAACACGGTCAATGTAGCAGATTATGTCGTTACGGCAAACACAACATTTACGGCGATATTCCGCGTTGATAAGTTTACGGTTACTTTCAAAAACGGCAATACGACGGTTTCAACGCAAGAGGTGCAAAACGGCGGCTATGCAAGCAAGCCCGCTATCGATAACGAACTATTCAAGGGTTGGACTGTCAACGGCTCGGACATTGTAAATCTATCTACTTACAAGATAACCGCAAATACAACCTTTACGGCAAAGTTCGGCAGTTGGACGACTTTAAGAAACGAGGCATATCACGCATATTCTGACGGTTACAGCGGCAATTCAACGACTGTACGCATTGACGGGTTGAAAGCGGGCGACAAAGTGAAAATCGAAATCAACTTTATGCAAGCAAATATCCGCGATACGGGCAACAACAGTTATTGGTACAATTCAGGCAGTAACGGTTGTTACGGCTGGCAATACTACGGCGAGTGGATAGCGTTGGACGAATACGGCAACCTTACGGGCGGTTTTGATACAAGCGGCAGTACCTATACGCTGAAAAGCACCGCTCCGCATACCTCTACGCTCGGCATTGTGGAATACGG
>CARAIG010000038.1 GCA_948938605.1 uncultured Eubacteriales bacterium | reverse complement strand
TACGATTTTCCGCACCCAAAATCAAGGATTGTTAATTCGTCGCCTTCAAAGTTTTTAAATACGTCGTTTAGTATTTCCACAAAGCGGTTAATTTGTTTAAATTTGTCATACATAGAATTAACAACTTTGCGTTCATTTGTAAATATTCCCAATTCTTCAAAAACCGGAATATAATCCCCTTCATTAAGCAGGTAATTTTTACGTCTATTATGCGATTGTGCAGCATTTGTATTGCTAATGCAATTTCTGCACAAGCGCTTAACAGTCCCCTTAGCATTCGTCAAATATGTAATTTCTTTATTTTGTGTTACTATAAGGACTTGTTTATATTTTTTCTCTATATTATCCAAACACCAAGCAAACAATTCGTTCGCCTTAATTGTAGTATGAAATATTTGCTTATTGCCAAACTGCTCCGCCTGAAAAACAACACCGTTTTTGCCGTTGACAGCTTTTATAACCACGCGCAAAAAATTACAATCCTTACACATAGGATTGCTAGCCGCAACTTTTATTATTCCACTGTATTCACGCAGTTCTTCCATCATAATTAAATATCAAATTATACGACAGCTATTTAAAATTTTACGGTTATTCTTCCGACTGATTATCGTCGGCACTTTCGACATCGTTGGCGTGTTTTTTTGCTTCGCGTTCCTGTAATTCCTGTAAGTGATGGTCGCCCTTACCGCGCAAAGCGCGACGCAGTCCCAAACTGTTTTCCTTGCCTGTGCACAATCGTACAATATTGTGTCTATGCGCAAATATCACCACAACGCATATCAAAGTAAGCATAACACAGCAAAACAAACCGATTTGCGGCATAAGCATAGTCCAAGTCCAAACAATCATAAATACCGACAAAAGCAAGCTCATAACAGACATTCTGTCCGTCAAAAGTATTACCGCAATCATCGGCAGGATACAACAAAGCATCAGTATCGGTTGAACGCAAAACAGTACACCGATACTTGTAGCCACGCCCTTACCGCCCCTAAAACGGTAAAATACGGGAAACACGTGTCCCAATACAGCAAACAAGCCCGCAAGATACTCCGCTTGAATTGCAGCTTCTTGTCCAAGTATTCTTACAACAAAATACGAAACCAAACAGCAAATAACGCCTTTTGCCATATCGCATACAAGCGTTAATGCTCCCATGCGCAATCCGAAAACGCGATACATATTAGTTGTACCCGGATTTCCGCTACCGACCGAACGCACGTCCGACTTTTTAATTACGCGGGAAAATATAACGGCAAAGTTTATGCTTCCGATGCAGTAACTTAATACAGCAACAATACAAAACTGCCACCAAAATTGCACAAAAATATCAAACATTATTCGTCCTTGTCGCTTCCGTCACGGAAAATCAATTTAATAGGAGTACCGTCCAAACCGAACGCCCTACGAATATAGTTTTCCAAATATCTGCGATACGAAAAATGCACCAATTCGGCATCATTAGTAAAAATAACAAACGTAGGCGGTTGAATGCCGGGCTGCGTGGCAAATTTAATTTTTGCACGTCTGCCTTTTTGCGACGGCGGTTCAACGGCGCGCACAGCATCGGAAATCACATCGTTAAGCATACCCGTCGTTGCACGAAAAGTGGATTTTGCATAAACATAGTTAACTTCATCCATTAACTTGTTGACGCGCTGTCCTGTAATAGCCGAAACCGTAATGCTGCGGAAATAGTCCATAAAAGCAAGGTCGCACATCAAGTCTTTTTTGAATTTTTCCACCGTATGAGTATCCTTTTCAATAAGATCCCACTTGTTAATTACCACCACCGACGGCTTCCCTTCTTCGTGTATAAAACCGGCAATTTTAACATCCTGTTCGGACAATCCTTCCTGAGCATCCATTACTATCAAACAAACATCTGCCCGTCTAATGGCGTTTAATGACCGCATAACGCTATATTGCTCTACGGAGTCCTGTTCAATAGCACGTTTTTTGCGCATTCCCGCAGTATCGATTATAACGTACTTTTGTCCGTCCAACTCAAACGGAGTATCGATAGCGTCGCGGGTTGTACCGGCAATATTCGATACAATAGTACGGTCATAGCCAAGTATTTTATTTACAAGCGACGACTTACCGGCATTAGGTTTGCCTACTACCGCAATTTTGATAGAGTTTTCGTACTCGTCATCAAGTTCGCCTTGGGGAAAATACGACACTACTTTGTCCAACAAGTCGCCGACACCTTGTTTTTGTTCGGCGGCAATGGGGAAAAACTCGTCAAAACCCAACCTGTAAAAATCCGATAAATCCGCTTCCGTATAATTGTCGACTTTGTTTATTACAAGGATAGTCGGCTTACTGGTTTTACGCAGCAAAGACACAATGTCGTAATCTTCCGCAGTAAGACCGCTTTTATAATCGCAAAAAAACAATATAACATCAGCAAGATCAAGCGCAATTTGCGCCTGTTCTTTAATATGTCTAAACATTATATCTTCGCTTTTAAACTGAATACCGCCGGTATCAACCAAAGTAAATTTTTTACCAAGCCATTCCGCATCGGCATAAATCCTGTCGCGGGTAACGCCCGGCATATCCGACACAATAGATATCCTTCCGCCGCACACTTTATTAAAAAATGTAGATTTACCGACATTGGGTTTGCCGACTACGGCAACTAACGGTTTAACCATATCAACCTCTTAATCATTGCCATACATTGTAAAACGCCGCATAGCATAAAAAAGGCAACCATACTATTTGGCTGCCTCAAATTCAACTTAATTAACTTTGGGCAATTTTGACCAATCTTTATCGCCTAACATTTCGATGCTGAATACAAAACGCGGAATGCTACCCGATCCCAAAACCGTTACGGACGACGAGTCACCGTTAGACTTAGTCATAGAGCACGAAGTTGTTGACGTCAGTTTAATTAAATTATCCCAATAGAGTGAATTCAACTTATCGCCGGGATACGTACGGGGAGTTTCGTTATCGTCTTCGTAAATATCAATAGATACCATTTTTGCAAAAACAGCGTAATTAGTATAATTGAGAGATACTTTTTCGGTCGATGCAGACGAAGCAGTTGAAAAAATCAACGTGCCGTCAGCCGAGTCGAAGCTTTTTCCTGCATTATCGTGATACATAGCAAGCGAAAACATCGAAAACTTTTCGTATCCGCCCTTAGGTTCCTTATAGCCGTTAGTCTTAAACTCGCCGGGGATAGTTATGCCGCTGACATTTTCGTATCCGTGCGAATTGCCCGACTCAGCATCTTTTTTATAAGTGTATCTACCTGCTAAATAATAATTGTTGGTAGTATTGTAACTTTCGAAAATAGCGTCTTTATAAAAACCCGATTCTACTAAATTAATAAAATTAATAGTAGTAATTGGAGTTTTTTCCAATAACAAATCGTAAGTAATAACATATTTAAATTTATTGTTCGCAGACGTAGTAAACGACAAAGTCATTTGTGCTTGCGGAGTACCGAATTCGCGCACAACATTATTTACGCTCGATGCAGACATAAACATTCCGCACGAAGCAAAAGACAAAAGCATTACAATGCACATTGCCAATACTAAAACACTTAAAACTTTTTTCATAACATCCTCTCTTGTTTACTTTTTATAATATTGAGTCAAATCAACACTAAGCACAACGCTCTTGTTATCCAAATATTTAAGAGTACCTTGCTTAAAGTGGAAAGTAATCTTTGTACAGCACAACAACTGAGTTTTAACCCTGTACTTTCGGTTTATTTTGTTTATTCCGTATTTGCCGTCACCTAAAATAGGCAAGCGTATACTAGCCAAATGCGCCCTAATTTGATGAGTACGCCCGGTTATAGGCTTGACTTCCAATAAAGACAATTCGCTATTCAGCTTTTTCAACAACTGAAAATGCGTTTCTATGGGAACATAACCTTGCTTTTGTATTTCGGATACATAAACCAAACTTTTTTTAGCGTCTTTAAATAAATAGCCTTTTAATTTCGCACTCTGTTGTCTTGGAAAACCGACTACAACGCAATTATAAGTTTTGTCAATGTCACGAACTTTAAACGAATCCAGCAATTCTTTTTCGGCGTTTTTGTTTAGAGCAAAAACAACCAGCCCCATCGTATTGCGATCCAATCTATGTACGGGAACCGCCTCGGCATCAGTTAAGATATTGTTTATACGCTCGGTCAACGAGTCTTCGCCTTGAACTTCTATACCGGCATTTTTGCTCACAACCAAAATATTATCGTCGCGGTAAACAACCTCTATACTGTTCTTTTCGCGGTCAGGCAAATATACACAAACCAAATCGCCGACATTTACATTTTGATCTACACCGGTTCGAACTCCGTTGATTTTGACACTGCGGTTTTTAATTATTTTGTGTATGCGATAATATCCTAAATCGGTATTTTCGCCTATGACATCGGATAAAAGTTGACGTGATTTTACTTGAATTTCTTTAAGCATATCGTTATTATATCAAATACTTACAAAAAAGGCAAATAATTGATATATAAAATAAATGAAATATGCTTCCCTATTTTGAGAACTAATATCCTGCACAAAATAAAAAAATGACGTAAAAATCGATCTTTTTGCGTCATTTATATATATTATGTCTAAAATAGTATATCACAAATTTCATAATACACTAGTACTTCCGGTGCAATTTACCCATACAATGGAGTTTTTGCATAAAAAATTAATCAAAGATAGTCGCCGTCATCTCTGTCGTTGCAATGTTTGCCCAAATCCATATTTTGCGAATGAGCCACATTAGTAAGAGAATTTACATCAATAGCAACCAATATAACATCGGTGCCGATTTTAGTGATATTGCACCAAGGAATAAAAATATCTTCGCTAGCGCGGAATATTTTGCGAATTCCCGGCACAACAACGCCCAAAACGTTTCGTCCGTTAGAGTCGATAATCATATCTATAATCTTCCCCATACGCACACCGCTATTTACATTTACCACTTCCTTAGACCTTAATTCGCTATAACTTATTTCCATATTCTTCCTCGCTTATAGTTAATGAAAAAATATGACGATTTAACACCGTTTCAAATAAATATACACAAGCCCTTAGACACAGGATATCCAAAGCAGCAGTTGCAAATGCTTTTTTTATAAATAACTTTTCATTTTAAACACTTGTACAAATGCACACATTAAAGCATTTCGTGCCGCAAAGCGTCAATTGCGTTTTTTTCGATACGCGACACTTGCGCCTGACTTAATCCTATTTCCTTAGATACTTCGTTTTGCGTTTTACCTTCAAAATATCTCTTCATAACGATATTTTTTTCCTTATCGTCCAATGCGTTTAAAGCGTCGGTCAAGGAAATATTTTCAGCCCATACGCTTTCGGAACACTTTGCGTCGGCAATACTGTCTTGCAACGACAAACTGTCGTCTTCGTCGCTATACACCGCTTCCGACAAAGATATCGGCTCGGTAATAGCGTCTAAACAGTACAACACCTTGTAAACGGGCAAGTGCATTTCGTCGGCAATCATATTAATCGACGCCTCGTCAACGCATTCGCTTTCCAGACGTTCGCGCGTCTGCAACGCTTGATATGCAACATCGCGGACACCTCGACTAACCCTAATCGAGCCTTCGCGCAAGTATCTGCGAATTTCCCCCAAAATCATAGGAACGGCATACGTACTGAACCGCACCCCCACGTCTACCGAAAAATTATCGGTAGCCTTAATCAGCCCTACGCAACCGATTTGAAATATATCGTCCAAATTTTCCACTTTATGAGCATACCGCTGCGCCAGTGAAAGCACTAACCGTAAATTACAGTTAATAAAATAATTTCTTGCCGCACTATCCCCTTGGGCAATTTGCTTTAACAATTTTGTTTGTTCGTCTTGACTCAACTTAGGCAATACCGATGTATCTACTCCGCAAATAGTAACTTTTTTGCTCACAAAGCGCCTCCTTGTGACTTTTTTTGTTAGTTTGCGCTTAAAACACTTCAATTATACAAAACAAAAGTTGACACTATCGACAATATGTATTAAAATATATACTAAGAGTACTAACGAGGTGTATATCTATGTTACGCGAATTTATTGAACAACTCGACAAATTACCGCAAAAAGCAATGGTTAATTGCGTTGAAATCAATCCCGAAAAACCTTTAATCGGCATAATTTCGGCGCAAAATGACGTTTCGTTTGCTCACAAAAACCTTGACGCAATATGCAAACGCGTTAAAGACGGCATTACGGCAAGCGGCGCAACAACAAAAGTTACCCACGTAGCGTCAATCGACTGCACTGCTTTACACGGAACGCAATCAACCAAATACGATTTACCGTCTCGCGATTTAACGGCTAATGCTGTCGAACTTATTTGTTCCAACGAATTTTTTGACGGACTTGTTTTCGTTGCAAGCGAACCCAATATAGTAGCAGGAATGCTACTCGGCGCAATCCGCCTTAACATACCTTGCGCATTTGTGTGCGAAGGCACTATGATGCCGATAGAACACCAAAACAAAGAGCACGGTTTTGCCCATTTTTTTGAACAAATAGCACGCATTAAAACAGGCAAAACACCATTCGAAGCCATTGAAGAAATAGAGAGCAATTTACCCATTGCGCTTGGCACAGACTGCGAAAGATACGGTGCCAACAGTTTCAACTGCATTCTAGAAGCCGTAGGATTAGCTGTAAAAGGAAACGGCACCGCGCCTGCGTTATCTGTCGAACGCAAAACAATAGCCTATAAAACAGGCGAATTGGCGGTCAAACTTGCTAACAGCAAATTTACTCCTCGAAGAGTTTTAACGCAAACTTCATTGTGCAACTTAGTCACGTTAGATCTAGCCTGCGGCGGGAGTTCCACCACTATGCTGAACTTAATTGCCATAGCCAAAGAACTGGGAATTAAAAACCTTACATTTGATACAATCGGCGATATGGCAAAAAGTACGCCTATGCTCCTCCATTGCGAAGACGAACGCCGTTGCATTATGCCGCAATTTCACAAAGCGGGCGGCGTATACGGAATGTTGAAACACTTGCTTGAAGCGCGTTTAATTAAAGGCGACGTATTTGTAAGCGACGGTTTCACGTTAGAGCAAATGCTTGCAAACACAACAGTTAGCAACATAAACGTAATTCGTCCGACAGACAATAGCGTAATGGGCTCATCGCGCTTACGCACAATACGCGGCAATGTGGCGGAAAAAGGTGCTTTTGTACAATACAGCGAAGAATCGAGCTTCACAGGAACTGCAAAAGTTTATTCCAACGAGGAAATGGCTGTCGACGCACTGCTTCACCGCGAAATCCGTTCGGGAGACGTTGTGGTAATTCGTGGCGAAGGTCCTCAAAGCGGTCCCGGAATGAGAGAGATTTATTCGTCGCTTGCCCTGCTTAAAGGCTTCGACCTAGAAGATAAAGTTGCAGTAATAACCGACGGTCGTATACCCGATTTCTACAACGGAATAGTCGTCGGACACATCACCCCTGAATCTAGCGAACAAAGCGTATTTAGCGTATTGCAGGACGGCGACGAAATAGAAATCAGCATACCGAAAGGAAAAATAACTTGCGACATTAAAGCAAAAGAACTTGCACAACGTCAGCGCGATGCCGATATAGGCGTAAGCAACTACGGAAACTTTTTCCTAAAAAATTGGGCAAAAACATGCGCCACCGCTATTGAAGGTTGTATATACAAATTTAAAAAGTAATACAACAAATATTCGATTTGCAAAGTATATGCCGATATAAAATTATTTACTTCCGTTTTATATGGCAAAAGTTAAAAAACAAACATCACAAAAAAAGCAACAATGTAAAAGAGCAAAAACTGACAGTTTTTACTCTTTTTATGTTTTTTGTTAACACTATTAACTTTTATTCATTTCTTCTACAAATTTATCGGGCTTAATCGTCAATTCAACCCAAGCGGGACGAAAACCGCTTTTAATTGCATTGCGCGCCGAACCGATATTCGACCAAGCGCAGCAATAAAACGGTACTTTCCCGCGATTTAATATTTCACAAGCCAATCTACTAGTCAAGACACTTGCAATTCCTTTCCTGCGCATTTCGGGAATAACATCAATGCCTATTTGCCACATCGCATCACAGTCCGCCGAACAAGCCGCAAGCCCTACTAGGTTATTATCGCAATACGCACCTATACCCAAAACGTCTAATTCCTTACGTTTTTCGCACAACGCATTGGACCATTGCGGCAAATACAAATTTGAAAAATCCGATTTGTTCAAAATACGCAATTCGTATGCGCAATCCAAATTATGAATCACGTTGATGTCCGGCAAAAAGTATTCCGCCATAAAACAAACCTGCATATTATGTTTTCTAAACGCATCGCTTAAAATATGCATATTGGGCGTTTCGAAACAATGCGCAACAGAATACTTATCAAGATAATCTTCAACAATATCTTTATACTGCAAGTCTATTGACGCAACAATATTCGTTCCGTACGAAATCAAGTTGCATTCAAACGGCAGTTGAAGATATTTCCGCGCCTTGGCGGAATCTTTGGATTCAACAATGATATTATACTGCTTTAAAAAATCCTCAGCATTGCAATGCGCATCAATTGCAGACTGTTGCATAGCAATTTCCAGGATGTCTTTGTTTGTCATTAATTACTCGGTTAAGTTCGAACAAACTATTTTTTATCCGACTTATTATTCTTTAAATATTTTGTGAAAAAAATTATAGCAAAAACAATGTCTACGCACGCAAGCGACACATACACACATCCGAATTTAATATCACCGGTTATAAAATTTAATACAGCACAGGCAATAGTACACACAGCCGAAACAATCCAAAGGATAAAAGCGACCAAAAACATTTTGTGCGGATAACGCTTACTTTGCAAATTAACATTTTTGCTTTCCGACGAATTAACAACCGTCCCGTTTTGCTCATAGTCATCACGAAGTAAATAATCTATCGAAACTCCAAACAAATCGCTAATTGCAATTAAATTAGGCGCATCAGGCAAAGTAGCCCCCGATTCCCAACGCGATACTGCTTGCCGCGAAATATTCAACACATCGGCAAGGTCTTCTTGTGACAAACTTTTTTGTTTACGTAATTTAATTAACTTTTCTTCAAATTTCATTAAATTCAACTCCAATATGATATTTTTCTTAAATCATATCAAAAAAGCAAAAGTTTTTCAAGCACGTTAACATTACATTTACGCAACTTAATGTAACATTGTATAAATTTTTAATTGCTATTAGCTTTTTCCAGTTCTTCTTTCCAGCACCAATAGCACATATTTTCGTAACTTTCGTCGCCGCCGATAAACACGACAGGTCCGTCATCAACGCATTTGCCGTTAATAAAACGCGCATTGACCGTAGACTTGCGTCCGCAACGGCAAACGGATTTTATTTCCTGCAATGAGTCGGCAAGTTCAACCAACCGCTTGCTGCCTTCAAACAGTTTACAACGGAAGTCGTTAAGCAGACCGTAACAAAGCACAGGCACAAACTTAGTAAGCTGTTTAAGTTCGTCAACTTGTCTCTCGGTACAAAATTGCGCTTCGTCCACTATTATACAATCACAACCGCGCACATTGTTTACGCGTTCGAATAACTTTACAAAACTTTCGTCTGCTTTAATCACTTCGCAATCGGCAGACAATCCTATTCGCGAGCGCACGCGGACTTGTTCTTCACTGTCACCGCGGTTGTCTATTGACGGTTTAACAAGCATAACTTTCATACCTTTTTGCTCGTAATTAAACTTGCACATCAACGCTTGGGCGGATTTACTGCTACCCATTGTTCCATACTTAAAATATAATCTAGGCATAATCTTTTCCTTTACGGTAAATTTCATATCAATACAATCCGTCAATAGTTCCGTCATCCGAAATAGTCATTCCCACCGCATTTGGCTTAGACGGAAGCCCGGGCATAAGCAACATATTTCCTGCAATTGCAACCAAAAATTTTGCACCGCCGCGGTATTCTATATCGCGCACGTGCAACGTAAAACCGCTTGGCGCACCCAACAGTTTGGGATCGTCGCTAAAACTGTATTGCGTCTTTGCTATTACAACGGGAAAATCCGACACGTCAACCACTGCTCGCAGCGCTTTCAAACTTTCCTTTGCCTTATCGGAGTATTCTACATCAACCGCACCGTAAATTTTTGTTGCTATTTTCTTAATTTTCGTTTCTACGCTGTCAGCATTAGCATATGCAAATTCAAAAGTGCTGTTATCCTGCTCACAAAGATTAACAACCTTATTTGCAAGGTCGATAGCGCCTTTACCGCCCCTGCCCCAAACATTGCAGTCGACGGCATCTACGCCCAACGACTCAACGGCTTGCGCTACCATTGCGATTTCCTTTTCGGGGTCGCTTGTAAAGCGGTTTATTGCAACTATACAAGGCAATTTGTAAACTTCCTTAATGTTGCGTACATGACGCAACAAATTGCACATACCGTCTTTTAACGCCGTCAAATCTTCCGTTGCAAGATTGTTTTTATCTGCACCGCCGTTCAGTTTTAATGCACGAACGGTAGCCACAATTACAACGGCATTAGGTCTTAATCCCGATACACGACATTTTACATCAAGGAATTTTTCAGCGCCAAGGTCCGCTCCGAATCCTGCTTCCGTTACGGTATAGGGCGCATATGTCATAGCCAAACGCGTTGCTTGCACACTGTTGCAACCATGTGCAATATTAGCAAACGGACCGCAATGCACGAATGCGGGAGTACCCCCTATCGTTTGCACAAGGTTAGGATGCAATGCGTCTTTTAACAATATAGTCATTGACTCCTGCGCATTAAGATCGCGGGCAAAAACTGGCTTACCGTCAAATGTATATGCTACAAGTATATTGCCCAAACGGCATTTTAAATCATTAAGATCGTTCGCCAATGTCAACACCGCCATAACTTCGCACGCGGCAGTTATATTGAATTTTTCGGAATGTTCAACCGCGTCTTTCACATTATGGTTAACAGTTACCCCGCGCAACGCCCTGTCATTAACATCCAATGTGCGGTTAAACACCACTCTATCAGGGTTTATATTCAAAGGATTTCCTTGAAATATGCTGTTATCGATAAGCGCGCACAAAAGATTGTTCGCCGCAGAGATTGCGTGAAAATCGCCTGTAAAATGCAAATTAATATCTTCCATCGGGAGTATTTGCGAATATCCGCCGCCGGTTGCGCCGCCTTTTATCCCAAACACAGGACCCAACGAAGGTTCTCTCAAAGCAAGACAGGTTTTTGCTCCAATCAAGTTTAACCCGTCTGCCAAACCTATCGAAACCGTTGTTTTACCTTCCCCGGCAGCAGTAGGATTTATTGCCGTAACAAGAATTAACTTAGCGTCCTTTCTCACATTAGGATTAGCAACGATTTTTGCTTTATAATTGCCGTACAGTTCCAAATCCGAAGCGTCGACGCCTAAATTTTGCGCTATTTTACCGATATGCTGTAATTTGCTTTTTCTAGCAATTTCTATATCCGTCATACAAAATCCTCCTTACTGCTACTAATGTAACAATTAACAGCACACTAAAACGGCTAATATTGTTACATATACATTGTTTGATATTATTGTATCAAAAATCGCCCTTTATTGCAATGCTTTAATCAATTTACTTGCATAGCAAATTATAAGGGCAAATGTTCAATCTATTAAATATAAATATTATTTTGGAAATAGTATTGAAATGATTTGTATGTAAAATAACACTTAGACATTTTCTACAACTTTACAACAACTAATAAGAGAAAAACAAAAAAGCATTGCAAAAGAAGCAATGCTCATCAATCAAAAATAATTTATGCGTTCAATTCGTTTATAGCATCAATTGTCAGTTTATATTTTTCCGTAAGCGTAGGCATTTTTGCCGCAACGTCAAGACTGCCCGCACGCAATATTTCAGTAACTTCTTCCGCAACCGTAAACAAAGCGGTAAAGCCTAAATTTTGCGCAACGCCTTTTATCGTATGCGCAGCACGGAACGCTTCCTCTGCATTTCCCGCAGCAATACTGTCAACAAGTAATTGATAGCTGCCGTCCGTAGGAAATTTGTTGACAAAACGCACAATACGTTCATCCGTCATCAAACGTGCCTTTGTTCCCGCATAATCTCCGCCGATACGAGCGTAAAACATTTCTACTGTCATGATTTTCCTCCAAGGTTACTTTTTATTAATACTTTTAATTTATTTAAGTTTGGCCGGTAAAGAATCGGCTATGGATTTAAGCACAATCATCAACACCGGATTAAACGCTCCGCATTCGCCGTTCATAATCTTAGTTATTGCTTCGTCATGCGAAACTGCGCGTTTATTTAAGCGTTTGTTGACTAATCTGTCATATGTATCTGCAACGGCAACTACTTGTGCGGCAATTGGAATACTGTCACCTTTTAAACCTTCGGGATACCCTTTTCCGTCCCAGCGTTCGTGGTGATACCGACAAATTTCCGCCGCTCTACGAAGCAACGTGTTGTCTTCCTTGCCTTTAAGTTTTTCCAACATTTCTGCGCCCAGTACAGTATGCTTTTGCAATTCGGCTATCGCTTCGTCCGTATCGGGCTTTAAGCCGCTTTTATTAACAGCACACATTCCTATATCGTGCAACATCGAAGCAATGCCCACATTTTGGATGTCGGACGGAGTCGGCTTATACTTAAAAGAAACCGCACCGATATTAGAAAGAATAAGCTCGGTAATTGCGCGCACATTTTCAGCGTGATATCCGTGATCAATCGATCCAAACTCCACTAAATTCATAAGCAAATTTACTATTGTGGACATATCAGCTTCGTTTTTGGATAATTGATCTTCACCTGTTGCGGCTAAAAGTTTTTGCCTGCCCGACAAATTAATCGTGTTTAGCGAACGCTGCCGCACTACCAACGTATCAAACGGACGTTGAATATAATCCAATGCGCCAAGTTCATAAGCACGCTCAACATATAACGATGCATTTTCAGACGAAATAATAATTACCGGAATGGTTTCGATTAAATGGCTTTCATTCATCTTGGACAAAACAGAAAAACCGTCCATCCTAGGCATAACTATATCCAATAAGACAAGACTAATCGATGAAGAATACTTATTGAGCAATTCCATTGCTTGCAAACCGTCGCTTGCTTCCATAATTTCATATTCATCGCTCAAAATATCCGACAAAATAGAACGGTTCATTTCCGAATCGTCGACTATTAAGATTTTTCCTTTGCCTAAAACATTACGCATAAAGATGTTTTCTCCGCTTTGCATAATTACAATTATATATATAATAGCACTTTTAACAAAACTTGTCTAGTAGTTTATCGAAATAGCGAACGTTGATTTCTTATCACAACAGTTTCAAAACGGTCGAAAATAAATAAAGCAAACCAAACATCACCAGTTGACTGCCAAAATATACCCATAACGATTTACGTCCGCAAAAAGTAATAGGACAAACAAATTTTGGATTTACCGACGGAAAAAGAGTTTTTCGTTCCTTGTAAACCACCTTACCCAAAAATGCCCCTACCAAAAACCAGCCGAAGTCGGGAAGGAACGGCAAGTAATCGCCGCCGCAAAACCGATAAAAAGACTTACTTGGAGCATGTTGTACAAGAAAATACCACAATGCGTTTTCACTTTCTACCGGAACAAAGTTTGTGTAACCTCCAATTACAATAGCGGCAACCGTCACCGCCGTCATCACTACGCCGAATATATTTTTTTGCCAATTTTTAACGCATTTACTCCAACAAAATTCAATTAACGTCCAAAGTAACGTTGATAGAGCAATAACGTGAATAACGTTAAAATTCATTGTCAAATTTGTACCGATAACGGCTGTAACAGCATACGTTACCGCCGTTAACAAACACGCGAATGCCGTCATTTTCAAAGCCCTTTTGCCGTTGCTCCGAGAGAAACTGCACGAAACGCCCGAAGTAAAAACAAACATTGTCACAAATACAGGCTGTGCAATTTGACGAATGCCTTTAACGGAATAATACGACTGCGAAAACTGATATAATGCGTTAAAAAAATCGGTATTGTACGGTTTTAACGTATTGATATCCCACATAAAATGATCCCATACCACAAACAGAATCATCAAACCGCGCAAAAAGTCCACTTCCCATATCCGCTGCTTTTTTACAGAAGGGGTCAATGCAAGTTCGTCTATTTCAGCATTTATTTGGTCGTCGGTATACTCGCAAGTATTATTTTGCACTGCCGCTTCGTCTTTGCGGGATTCTATACTTGCGCCGTCGCTATTAAGTTTTGCTTTTTTCTTTTTACTCATATCATTTGTAAACTTCGTCAATAATTCCGCCGCCTAAACATTTTTCATTATCATAAAAGACAACAAACTGTCCGGGTGTTACCGCCCTTTGCTTTTCGTGAAACTGTACATTCACCTTACCGTCATCAGATACGCTAACATCCACAGCTTGTTCGGGTTGACGGTACCTAAACTTTGCCGTACACGTAAATTTTTGCGCAGGCAAACTTGGAATCCAGTTAACGTTATTCGACACAAGCGAATGCGACATTAAAACTTCTTCATCGCCGTGCGACACTATCAAGCGGTTGTTTTTCAAGTCTTTGTCCACTACAAACCATCTGCCTTGACTTTCGGTTGTGCCGCCCAGTCCCAAACCGCGCCGCTGCCCCAAAGTATAATACATAAGTCCTATATGCTCACCTACGATATTGCCGTTTATATCTACAATTTTGCCCGTTTGATTAGGCAAATAATTTTGTAAAAAGCTACGGAAATTCCGTTCCCCAATAAAACAAATACCGGTGCTGTCTTTCTTTTTTGCATTAGACAGCCCCAACTCGTCAGCAATTTTTCGAACTTCCGATTTGTCCAAATTTTGTAACGGAAACAAGACATCGGCAAGCTGTTGCTGAGACAATTGATTTAAAAAATACGTTTGATCCTTACTTTGATCCTTTGCTTTGAGCAAATAATGTACACCGTTATCGTGACGTATTCCGCAATAATGTCCGGTGGCTATATAATCGGCGCCCAAAGCTTTTGCGTATTGCAAAAAGGGTCCGAATTTTATCTCTCGATTGCACAGCACATCGGGATTAGGCGTGCGACCGTTTGCGTATTCGTCCAAAAAGTAACTAAAAACGCGTTCCTTATACTCGGCGGCAAAGTTAACGGAATAATACGGGATGCCTATTTTTGCCGACACCCGTTTAACATCTTCAAAATCCTGTTCCGCAGTACAACAGCCGTCGTCAACTTCTTCCCAGTTGTGCATAAACAGTGCTATTACATTGTATCCTTGTTGTTTAAGTAGCCAAGCGGATACCGCGCTATCCACGCCTCCGCTCATGCCTAAAACTACGGTTTTCATTAGTTTAACTCTTTTTCTTCATTGATTTAATAACTTCGTTGGAGTGCACAAGCCGTTTAAGCGTATCGACCGTTTCAGCGTTATTGCTTGTAGACATAACTACTTGCAACAGTTCTTCCGCAGCCTGAACGCTGTCTTCGCGCGAAAGCATTCGACGAATTAAATAAGCTCCTTCAAGTTGACTTTGCGTCAACAATAATTCTTCTCTGCGCGTTCCGCTGCGATTCAAATCTATTGCAGGGAATATACGCAATTCACTGATACGGCGATCCAAATGTATTTCCATATTGCCCGTACCCTTAAATTCTTCGTAAATAATATCGTCCATTCGGCTGCCTGTATCGATTAATGCAGTCGCAAGTATGGTAAGACTTCCCCCGTTACGGATATTTCGTCCTGCCCCGAACATCTTTTTAGGCTCTTGCAATGCCGAAATATCCAAACCGCCAGTCATAGTACGTCCTGATTGTTCGGCAATTTGGTTGTACGCGCGCGCAAGACGGGTAATGCTATCCATTAAAATCATTACGTCTTGTCCTTGCTCTACACGTCTGCGTGCATTTGCAAACACCAATTCTGCCACATGACAATGGTTTATCGGCTGCTGATCGAAAGTAGAATAGACAACATCGCAATCAACGTTTTCCTTAAAATCAGTAACTTCCTCTGGACGTTCGTCAATTAACAAAACTGTCAAATGTATTTCGGGATGATTTGCTTTGATAGCTATTGCTATCTTTTTCAACAAAATAGTTTTACCTGTTTTAGGAGGCGCCACTATCAACCCGCGCTGCCCTTTGCCTATCGGCGCAACTAAATCCAATACACGTAGCGAATATTCGCTTTTATCCGTTTCCATATTAATACGCTTATTGGGGAAACAAGGTTCCAACGCATCAAATGTCGATCTACGGGAACTATTACACTGCTGATCATTAACTTCTTTAACAAATACTGCAGTCGGCGCTTGCCTATCGGGATATTTACGCAACATTACTTTAAGCTTATCGCCGTTACGCAAGCCCAAGCGAACTATCATATTTGCAGATATATAGTAATCGCGGTAAGGAGTTGCCGAATAATTATTAGTTCTAATAAATCCGTACCCTTCCGCCATCACTTCCAATATACCTTCCCGCGCATAGTCGGAAGAAACGCCGTCGTCTTCGCTTTCCAATTCGTTGAGTTTATCACGCATATTAACAGGCTTTTGCTTTAAACTTGCAGGCGGGGATTCAACGGTGTCAACGGTTTTCGACGGACGACCGCGCTTTTTTGGCGGTTCAGGGTCGCTCTCACCGCGATAAGCAGCCAAAATCTTATTAACAAGTTCATCCCTACGAAGATTACGCGGGGCAATCTGAAATTGACGGGCAATCTCACGCAAATCGACAACTTTAAGGTTACTCAAAACCCCCAACAACTCCTCAGCGGACTTGTATTCTATTTCCATTTTTCCTCCTAAAAAATAAAACGCAAAATATCGTTTTAAAACGATGATCTAAAAACTTTTGTAAAAAAATTCGCTTTGGCCAAGCGTCGATTGTTACGTAAACGTTGGTCATATTTCCAACCGTAAAACGACGTTCCAAATATCCAATTAAGTAATGGATGGCTTTAATGCAATAGTAAATTGATTAATTACGCAAAACATCTTATACGTAAATAATAACAAACAAAAAACGGTATAATCAAGACAAATTAATAAATAAAATTAAAAGTCAAATATTGCATACCCCCAAAATGATATATATGTAGTTTAATATATTTTATATTCTTTGTCAACGATTAAACGCATTGGGTCAATGCAAAAAACAACATTTTATAACGTAATTTGTCGACAATATAAGGTTGCCGAAATGCTTATGCACTCGGCAACCTTTTACATTAAAATTATCTGCAACGGGTTTGACGGACGGCTTTTGCCCAACCGTCTAACAATTCCTTACGGTGATCATTTTCCATATTAGGTTTAAATTCGCGTTCAACTTTAATATTGTCGCGAATATCGTCAATATTTTTCCAATACCCCTTAGTAAGTCCTGCCAAATAGCATGCACCAAGTGCCGTAGTTTCGGTAACCTTAGGACGGACAACGGTAGCATTTAAAATATCCGCTTGGAACTGCATTAAAAAGTTATTCATACTTGCACCGCCGTCAACGTTAAGACTTTTAATTTTAACGTTAGCATCGCGCTGCATAGACGAAACGAGGTCGTACACTTGATAATCGATGGCTTCCAATGCTGCGCGGATAAAATGTTCTTTACTTGTTCCGCGAGTAATGCCCGTTATTGTTCCGCGTACATCTGCGTCCCAATACGGCGCGCCCAGCCCAGTAAATGACGGTACAATGTACACACCGTTAGTATCTTTAACCTTAACGGCATAGTTTTCCGTTTCCGAAGCAGCTTTAATCATACGCATTTCGTCGCGTAGCCATTGGTTAATTGCCCCGCCGATAAATACGCTGCCTTCAAGGATGTACGGCGGCTTACCTTCGCAGCACGCGCCCAAAGTGGTTACAAGTCCGTTTGTCGATTTAACCGCTTTGTCGCCCGTATTCATAAGTAGGAAACAACCTGTCCCGTAAGTGTTTTTGACATCGCCTTCGTTTACGCACAAGTGACCGAATAACGCCGCCTGTTGGTCGCCTACAACGCCGCAAATGGGAATTTCGCGTCCGATAAACGTTTCGTCCGTAACGCCGTACTCGTATCCCGACGGGTGAACTTCGGGCAACATACATTCGGGAATATCAAACAGTTTAAGCAAGTCCTTATCCCATTCCAACGTATGAATATTAAACAGCATAGTACGGCTTGCGTTTGTATAATCGGTAGCAAAAATCTTTCCGCGGGAAAGCTGCCACATAATATATGTATCGACGGTACCGAACAGCAATTCGCCCTTTTCGGCACGTTGGCGCGCGCCTTCAACGTTATCTAAAATCCACTTAATTTTAGTAGCGGAAAAATATGCGTCTACAACAAGTCCGGTCTTGTCGTATATCATATCCGACAAGCCTTTTTCTTTAAGTTCTTCGCAATAGGACGCCGTTCGGCGGCACTGCCACACTATCGCATTGTAAACGGGTTTCCCCGACACTTTATCCCACACAAACGTAGTCTCGCGTTGGTTTGTTATACCTATTGCGGCAATATCCGCTGCCGAAACGTTAGCACGTATAAGCGCTTCGACAATAACGCCCACTTGACTGCCGTAAATATCGTGCGGATCGTGTTCAACCCAACCGGGATGCGGATATATCTGTGCAAATTCCTGTTGCGCTTTACCCAGTATATTACCCTTTTTGTCAAAGACAATTGCGCGTGAAGATGTAGTTCCTTGATCTAATGACAAAATGTATTTCATTCGAATTCTCCTTATTCGGCGTCAACGTTTTTGGTCGCAATAAAATCCACTCCGCAACCGCATACATTGCCAATTACAACATCGCCGATACGAACGGGAGCTTTAAGCCTAACCGCTTTAAGCTGCTCTAAACTTTTAAAAATCAACTCTTTGGGGATAGCCTCGCGCGTCTTAACCGAAACCATAGGTATAGTTCCGCCTACAACAACTGCCGAACCCGTCACCATACGTTTAGGAGCGGTAACTTCGTTAACGGCGTATGTCACTCCGCGCGGACAAGTATTGCCCGTAACTTTTATATTACTTTTATCAGTATCGTCAACCGTCAAATGACAGCCCATAGGACAATTAATACAAATCATTTCTCTGCTCATTTGCTTTCTCCTTTAATCAAGGTGATTTCTACCGTTTTGGCTTGCTTTAACGCTTTTATTTGTTCGGCGTTCAATGTAATATTTTCCATTTCACCGGGAGCAACTACGGGACGTTTACGACCGTAAATTTTTACTCCGTCGGCAAGAACCGCCAATTCGACCTTTTTAAACACGTTTGCAACACGCATTTTAAAGGACTGTTCGGCATATATTTCATCGCGGTTTAAAACCGTAGGTACGCAATATCTTACTCCGTTGGTACAAGCAATGACGGTTTTTTCGTTTGTTAAAGATACGCCGTTAATGTAATCGACGGCACGCTTACCTGCGTTTTCGCTTTCGGCAGAAACAAAGTCTACCAAGTCGTGAACGTGCAAAACATTGCCGCATTCGAATACGCCTTCGACGCTCGTCATCAAGTTTTCGTCAACGATTGCTCCGCCCGTTGTAGGCGACAGTTTAACTTCGGCGTTCTTTGCAAGTTCGTTTTCGGGGAGCAACCCTACCGACAGCAACAACGTATCGCAAGGGATAAGTCTTTCGGTAGATTTAATGGGTTGCAACTTTTCGTCGACTTGCGCTATTACAACGCCTTCTACGCGGTCCTTACCCTTAATGTTAACAACCGTATGCGAAAAATACAAAGGAATGCCAAAGTCGTTTAAGCATTGCACAATGTTACGGTTAAGTCCCGACGAATACGGCATAAGTTCTACCACCGCTTGAACATGCGCGCCTTCAAACGTCAT
This sequence comes from uncultured Eubacteriales bacterium, assembly GCA_948938605.1. Taxonomy (GTDB): domain Bacteria; phylum Bacillota; class Clostridia; order Christensenellales; family CAG-314; genus Fimimonas. Next base: position 5,224 of record CARAIG010000038.1, on the reverse strand, counting down.
ACGACGAGCCATAATAAGCCCTATATCGCCGCTGCCCAAAATGACTACTTCCTTACCGGGCAAATAGCCGTCGATATTTACTAACTTTTGCGCCGTACCGGCGGAAAATACGCCTGCTCCGCGCATACCCGCAATATTAATTGCTCCGCGGGGACGTTCACGACAGCCGCAAGCAAGTATAATTGCTTTTGCCTGTATTTGAACAAGACCGTCTTGCGCCGAAACATATGTTACCACTTTATCGTTGGAAACATCTATTACGGTTGCTTCCAATTTGTAATTAATTTTACGCTTTTTAACTTCATCAATATATCTTGCAGCGTATTCGGGGCCTGTCAATTCTTCTTTAAAAGTATGCAGTCCGAAACCGTTATGAATACATTGATTCAAAATGCCGCCAAGTTCCGCTTCGCGTTCTAAGATTAAGATATCGCGTTCGCCTGCGTCATACGCCGACTTCGCCGCAGCCAGCCCCGCGGGACCGCCGCCGACTATAACTAATTTAATTTTTTTCATTCCGATTTCCTCCTCTTAACCCTTAGTTTTGCCGATAACGACATTACTTTCGCCGCCGCGCTTAGTTACGTCTTGCATATCGCAACCTAATTCGCGGGCAATAATTTCCATAATACGCGGCGTACAGAAACCTGCTTGGCAACGTCCCATACCTGCACGCGTACGGCGTTTAACTCCGTCAAGGTCTTTGGCGCCTATCGGACGGCGGATAGAATCGACTATTTCGCCTTCGGTTACAACTTCGCAACGACAAACGATTTTTCCGTACAATGCGTTTTGATCGATAAGTTTTTCTCTTTCGGCATTAGACAATTTGGAAAATTGCGGTATTCCTTTACGTTTTGCTTCGAAATGCGTTTTAGCCTTTAAAGCAAGTTTGCTCGCAACCGTTTTTGCAACGTCAACCGCTATTGCGGGCGCGCAAGACAAACCGGGACTTTCGATTCCCGCAACATTGTAAAATCCTGCAACTTCGCTTTCGCCGATTACAAAGTCATCGCTTTCCAAATGCGCGCGCAATCCGCTAAATTGCGTAATTATATTGCGGCGTGCAAGTTCGGGAACAGTAATGCTTGCCTTTGCAAATGCATCGTTCAACTCTTCGGCGGTAGTATTGACGTCATCTTTATCTTCCACATCGGTAGCCGTAGGACCAACTAAAATATTACCGTGCGTCGTAGGAGTAACCAATACGCCCTTACCCATTTTCGTAGGCAGTTGGAACAACGTGTGGTCCGCAAGATATCCGCAAGTTTTGTCCATAAGCACGTAATCGCCCTTGCGTGCAATTATACGCAGTTTTTTGTTGCAAACCATATTGTTTATAACGTCGGCGTAAACTCCGGCAGCGTTGATAACGACTTTTGCTTGTTCGCTAAAACCGTCGGCGCATTTAACTGTAAATGTAGCACCTGACTTAACTATCGATATTACTTCGGACAAAAAGCGGAATTCTACTCCGTTTACCGATGCGTTTTCCGCATAGGCAACCGTCATTTCGTACGGCGAAACGATTCCGCCCGTAGGCACCACCAACGCGCCAACCGCCTCACTCGAAACGTGCGGTTCCAGTTTTTTAATTTCCGCATTGCCTTTGACGATATACATATCCTTTACGCCGTTAGCGATACCGCGGCTATACAAATCGGTTAACCCGTCGATTTGACTTTCGTCAAAGCACAAAACCATCGAGCCGTTGCGCCTAAAAGGAAAATCCAATTCGTGCGACAACTCGTCAAACATAGCGTTGCCCGCCACATTATACTTGGCTTTAAGCGTATTGGGTTTAGCGTCAAATCCGCCGTGAACAATGCCGCTATTGGCTTTGCTTGTACCCACTGACACATCGTTGCCGCGCTCCAACAACAAAACGTTTGCTTGGTATCTTGCCAGTTCGCGCGCAATTCCGCAACCGATTACACCGCCGCCGATAATAATTACATCTTTCATTTTAAAATGCTTTCCTCCTAATCATATTTATTTATGACTTATCGGTTATAATTTAACTAAACTTTTCCGTTTAAAAATACAACCGAAATTTTCACTACCATATATTATATAACTTTTATATTTGTATTTCAATATGTAAATTGAAAATATTAACGAATTGCAATTTCAATCTTTTCATTTTAATAATAAATCGATACCATTAAATCTAACTTAAAAGCGACGGTAATAACTGTGATTACCGCCGCTTAAAGCTTACAAATTAATTATGACTGCAATCGTTATATTGCTTTATCTAGTTATTAAGCACCAAAATGCCAAACAGGAGCTGCGACAATCGATGTGTTAGCGCAAGCAATAAATGTCATAATGACCGCATTGACAATACCTGCCAACCAAGCGTTGCCTGTACGTGTGTACATTCTTCTTGCAAGAACCGTTGCAAACGCTACGCAAGGAATAATGGGGATAGCGGCAATGTAGAACAAGCTCGATGTTGCAATTTGTGCGCCTGTATTGATGAAGTAGGAATTGGAGTTCCACAACAAGATAATTACGCCGATTACATTGAATACTACGTTGATTGCAATCGTTGCCCATTCGGGAAGGTCTTTTACGCGGTAGTTTTGGCTCATTGCGCTTGTTACCATGTAGAAGATGAAGAAGAACGGTACATATTGCAACATTGCAGGTACGCGAATCAAATCGAATACTCTAAGGTCAAATGTCCAGAAGCGGAAGTCTACGCAGCCCATCTTCCAAACAAGGTTCATAACCCCGTAGAATACCGTAAGTAAAATTGCGGCAAGTATGGGAGTTTTAAGCACGTTTTGCCAACTACGGACCCTAAATCCTTCAAACGGACGTTCGTCGAAACTTGCAGCGTCGTCGCCGTGTGCAAATACGTTGATAGCGCGGTTAATAATCCAAATGACGGCAGTAATCAAAACTGCAAATCCTGCGCACACAATACCCCAAACGGCAAACTTAGCAACAGTGTCATTGTAAATGAATTGATCGCCTACAAATATTTTTTCCAACGAATTGTAAATATGCCATTTGTCTTGACCATACAAATTCTTTAAGCTGAACGCCGAGAATATAGCCGTTGCAATGCCCGACAACCAGTACGATACGTGTTTGCGGGGACGTGTAAGGAGTACGGGACCTTCGGTCACTTCGCCTTCCTTTGCTTTTAACGAAGCAAATACGCGTGTGTCAAGCAATAAGTCGAGTACGGGGAACAACAATCCGAACAAACCGATAAATCCAAAGACTGACAAAACTTCTTTTAACCACCATGTTTGGTTGCTTGCAACTTTGTATTGCGAAATTACCGGAGTACCGAATGCGTTGTAGAAGAAGTCTACCAAGTGAGCCGTCGATTGAATCGAGAAGTGGTTCATCGGGTGAGTTTCCTTTGCTTCGTATGCTATACGAATGCTTTGTTCTTTGGAAGCAATCGCTTCGCCCTTTGTTAACGAACTTACAAGTTGGTTTTTAGCGGGAACTGTGTTTTCAATTTTTCCGCCCGATTCGGTATCCCATGTTCTCCAAACTTTTTGTTTGGCGGGTTCCTTGATTAATTCGCCGTTAGCGTATACACCGCCGTTTACTACTTTCCAACTGTCCATTGCAGCAACTTCAGCAGTACTCTTACCTGTAACAAATCCCATAGCTACTCTAGAATCCATATAATTAGCCGTAGTCATTGCATCAGTCAACTCATAATATTGCTTACTAGGACGGAATTTATCATTTTCCGTTTGCTTTATATACTCATTACCATTTTTAAGATAATACTTAGTATAATTATCTTCCGTAACAGTGGTTTTGGATACTTTGACATAAACTTTTTCTTTCATGTATCCAGTCTTACCATAAGACTGGAAGAAAAATTCGTCACTGGAAGCTTTCAAAACGCCTGCTGCGATAACGTTGCTTCCCAATTCAGAAGGTGCTGAGTTTGCTTGAACAATACCGGCGGAAATAATACCCATATTGTAACCTTTCTTTAATACCGCGTCGCTACCTGCAGGGTAATAAGCCGTTTTATTTGTTTCCGGATCTGTATAAGATACTAACTTAGGAACATCAACACCGTCAAACTGCAATGCTTTTGCTGTTGCGCTGCCACCCATCGAGTGTCCTGATACCGCAATTTGATCCTTGCGAATACAGTCAAGATTGTATAAGTACTTAGCTGCATTAATAAATGTATCTTGACCAAAACGACCGCTTTCAGTATTATGACCGTGCATCGTATAGTCTATTGCAAGTACGGCAAATCCGCGACGAACAAGTTCGATAGCATTAGATTCCTGCATTTCGCGGTTGTTATACAAACCGTGAGTAAGTACGATACCGGGAACTTGATGGTCTTTATCTGCCTTTTTGGGCAAATAAAGCAAGCCGGACGCTACGCTACCTTCTACATCATAAAGATCAGGTTTATCTTTGTCCGTAGCTTGAAATTCTACTTTGCTAGAATTAGATGCATTACGCAAATCTTCTACCGTATACTTCCAACCCGCAGTTTGAATCATCGAACCGAAGAACGTAGCCAAAAGGATAAGTACAATGCAAATGCACAGCATACAAATAGAACGCTTGTGCCGATTGTAATAACAATCTTTTGCAATCGCCTTAACTTTTGCGCCTTTGCCTTGCGGAGCGGGTGCTTGAGCTACTGTTTCAGTAGGAACTTCAGTTTGAACTGCTTCAACTTGAACTTCCTCTTGCGGGGTTTCTTGAATTTGATCACTCATGTCAAATTCCTCCTTAATAGTTTTAATATGTAACAATATTCCTTTCTACAAGAAATAAAAGTACCAAAAATTATACTAAAAACAAATAAAACCATTTATACTATCAAAAATACAGTACAATATATGCTTGATAATTAAAATATAAACTTATGATACCCCCCCCGTATAGATTTGTCAATACTAAATTGTAATAATGAAATAATTTGTAATCCGTTCGCTTTATACCGTTTAATGCAATAAATTGTGATATATAAAAACTGCAAACATAGCGCAATATTGCATACAATTTTTTTACAAAATTGCTTTAATAAAATTATAAGCAACTGTAAATTTACGACGCTTAACTACAACTAACAACATCTAGTAACTCGCTACTACATCGTATCACGCAATAAAATAAAGGTTTGTGCAAATATATTCGTGTACGATATTATATCCTGCCCAAATATCATTTTACACACAATTGCTTTATTGCATAACAATGTATTATGGTT
>CARAIG010000037.1 GCA_948938605.1 uncultured Eubacteriales bacterium | reverse complement strand
TGAAATATTTACGTCTAACCTCCGCACTACTGTTCGGAACAATATTGATAATTTTCATGGTATCGCCGACAAGATATATGCAAAGTTTTATTGACGGAATAACCATTTGGGCATACAATGTTTTGCCTGCGCTTTTTCCGTTTATGGTGCTTACCGCTTTAACATTAAAACTGCAAACCGAGCGCAAACATTCGTTCACAAAACAATTGTTCGGCATAGACTGCGACAACATTTTTTTAACCGGCCTGCTATGCGGCTACCCTGTCGGCGCAAAAGCAATTGCCGATAGCAATGCAAACGAAAACGCAGCAACATTAATGAGTAGCTTTTGTTCGACTGCGGGACCAATTTTTATGATAGCGACAGTCGGCGCCAAGTTGCTTCAAAACACCATTGCAACCGTAATTTTAATTGCCGTTCATTTTGTTTCGTCCGTTTTAAACGGACTGCTTTACCGAAATAAACAAGCAACACTCACAATAAGATCCAATTCTAAGTTTACAGCACGGGACGTCGGCGACACTATCACAAATTCAGCATTGTCGATAATTTCCGTTGGCGGACTGATAGCGTTATTTTATATGCTTAGCGATATGATTAAAAGTCTGCTTCCGCAAAGCATTTCCGACAATCTAATAACCGCTTTCATTATAGGATTATTCGAAATGACAAACGGCGTATTCGGCATCTGCCGCTTAACCGATGTCGCCACCGCTACCGTACTTTGCAGTACGCTGTTATCGTTTGGCGGACTATGCGTTTTTGCTCAATGCTACGCTTTTTTGGGGATTAAGCACGTAAGTCCCGTAAAATTACTAAAAATAAAAGTAACCCAATCGGCTATTGCCACAATACTGAGTTACTTATTATCTTTGATATTACTTTAAATAAAACCGCACACATTGAACAAGCATTCATAAATATCCGCAGTTATTATGCAATTTGACAGTTATGATTAACAGCGCATGTTCAAAGTCACTTTCTGTTACTAAAACCTTCGTTTAAAATGCGAAAAGCCGTTAATGTGTCGCAAATACTCAAACAATCATCGGTTTTAGATACGCCGTATGCATTATCGTCAGTTCCGCAGTCAATATAGCTCTCCATCATTACTCCGTTAACATCCGTATTTGCCGCAACTAGTTTTGCATTGTCAATTTGGTTCAGTGCAATCTTCGAACTGTTAGCGTGGCTTAAATCCACCATTACAAAATCATTCAATCCTAGCCGTTTCAGGTAGTCTTTTGCAAATTTAGTATTTTCCGTAAACAGATTTGGAACAAATTTATCGCCCAGTTTACCGCCACGCAACACCAAGTGAGAGTATTTACTGCCGTTTGTAACAATTTGACAGCCGTCGAACGGAAAAACGCAGGGATTAGCAACGGCGTAGACGCTGTCAATGGCTTTCAATATATCACCATCAGTACCGTTTTTAATGCCGCAGCAAACATCCAATCCCGAAGCGAAAGCGCGGTGAAGCGCATCTTCGCTGCTACGAGCACCAATGAACCAATACGAAACAAGGTCGCAAAAATACGGATATAATTCCGGATACAGTAGCTCATCCGCAACAGACAGCCCCGTTTTCAAACAGTCAATCATAATTCTTCGCGCGCGAATTATTCCTTGCTCCAAATCAACGCAATCAAAAATACTCTCGTGAAAACACGTTCCTTGGTATCCCTGACCGTTAGAATGCGGTTTGGTAGTATAAATCCTTGCAACAATCAACAAATTTTCAAAATTCTTTTGTTCATTGCCGAGTCTGCGCAAGTATTCCTGCATCGGAGCAGAACTATCCGCCGAACAAGGTCCGCAAATCACAGTCAATTTATTATGCTTGACAAAATTATTTTTTAGTTGTTCATCGAATTGCAGTTTAAGTTTGTTAAGTTTATCGTCAAGCGGACACAACGCTCTAATACGCTCCGCACTCGGTAATATCTTTTGCTTTGTAAACATCTTTTATTTAACCAAATATTTCGTTATTGTATCCAAACAGCAATCGGGAACATATTGTGAAAAGTCTTGCTTTAATCCTGCAAGTTCACGCACTACCGAACTGGAAATATGTCTATACTTTTTACTGCCTACAACAAATACCGTTTCGCCGTCCCAAAAATTGTCATTAATGTCCGCAATATCGATTACCGATTGCAAATCCATAGCGTTGCGAATAGACTTAATCATAACGGTTGCATTAACTTGCTTACAAAAATCCGTCATCATACCGTCAAACGAAACGACTTCAACATTGTTTAAACCGTTAAGAGCAAGTTTTAACATATCGAGTCGCACATTACTCGGAATTTGATATTGCTTATTAGCGTTAACACCCATTACCACATATAGCTTGTCCACCAAACGCGAAGCTTTTTGTATGGCGTCAACGTGACCGCAAGTAACGGGACAAAAAGATCCCGCATATACTCCTATTCGCATAATTAACTCCTTTTGTAAAAGTCAAATTTAACCGTTCCCATTTTACGGCTGTCATAAACTTTCAAATTCGAAACAGTACAAGGCAAGTCGCTCTCGGCTAAATGTTCGCATACGACTATACCGTTATCAGACAATAAGTCCAGTTCGCAAATTTTTTCCAAAACATTAACGTAAAAACCCGATTGATACGGCGGATCAACAAATATTATATCGAACTTACAATCAAGATGCGCAAGACACTGTTTATAGTCGCAAATATAAAGTTCGGGTTTTATTCCGATTTTTTCGAAATTGGCACCAATCGCCGACGCTGCGTCTCGGCTGACATCACACATAACAGCGCGGATTGCACCCCTGCTTAAACTCTCAATTGCCAATTGCCCCGATCCCGCAAACAAATCCAATACAGCAGCATTTTGCAATTTTAAATTAATAATATTAAACAGACTTTCTTTCATTCTGCCCAATGTCGGGCGGGCGTCGTATCTGGGTGAAATAAGCGTTCGCCCTTTATATTTGCCGGAAATCACTCTCATATGTATATTTTACACTATTAGTTAAATTTAGTAAAGAATATTTAATAAATGTAATTTTTAATGCAAATTACACAAAAGTTCATATATAGATACAGTATCATTCGATATATTTATACCCGCACCAAGCAGTTTGACCGAATCGCCTACATTAACGTCTACATTGTCGACCTCAACTATAATCATAGCCATACAAACTGCAAGTACCTTGCATTTTATACCGTTTACTTCTACCGATGTTCCCACAAGTGCTCGCGCAAAACCTTGTGCATACCCAACATCAACTACTGCAATTTTACAGTTTGCAGCAGCAACAAACTTTGCGCCGTAGCCGACTACACTGCCTGCGCCAATTTCTTTAACTGCAACAACATTGGCAGTAACCGTTTTTACCGCACGTAAATTTTCATTTCCGTAACCGTAAAGTCCCAATCCGATTCGCGCCATATCAAGGTGATATTTATTCGACAGTAACGCACCCCCGCTATTAGAAATATGCTTTATTAAACGCTTTCCCAAAAACTGCTCTATCGCTCGACAGCAAGGCATAAATTCTTGAAACTGCTTATCACAGTCTAATGCGTTTTCGCCGTAGAAGTGCGAATAAACGCCTTCTACAATAATGCGCGGCGAATTTTCCAGCAAACAAACCAATTTACCGATATCTTTTGAGCCAAAACCAAGCCTAGACATTCCGCTGTCAATTTTGATATGTATTCGCACCGTTTTGTCCAATTCGTCACAAACGTTTTTAACTATTTTAAATGTTTCAAAACTATCTACAATTAAAACGTATCCCGAATTAATTGCTAATTTCATATCGCTCGCGCAAGGCGGTATAAGTATCAGAATATCTTTATCTACAAAATCGATTTGCTTTGCTTCAAAAACGCTGCCAACAGCAAAACAATCGACTATATTATTAAGATAACGTGCAACGTGGACTATACCGTGTCCGTAAGCATCGTTTTTAATAACTGCACACAATTTGGAATTCCCAAGCAAACCTTTGAAATACAAAGCATTATGCTCCAAAGCCGAAAAATCTAAATATTGCACCATAGCCTCCACTTTTAAGTATATGTTGTTCAATAATTGACAAAAAATTATTTACTACAAACAAAATGTATGTTACAATTATTTTATGAGATTTCAAGCGTATTTTACACCAATAATTAAGATAATTCTATATATTATGGCTGCCATTTCCGTTATAGGACTTATAATCGGAATACTTGTGTTTGCAAAGGTACCAATTGAGTTAACTACGGGGCAAGCCACTTTGCTTGTAAGCCTTTGTCCTGTATGCGCCGTAATTTCACTGTTATTTGCAACGCTGCACTACACCGTTACAAATACGCATTTACGGTTAAATGTCGGCTTTATAGATGTACTGGGCGGTCGTGTTTGCATCAATAAAATTGTAAACATTGTTATAGACGGTAAATTGATGTATATCAGTTATATTTATAAGGGTATGGATCCGATAATTGCAGCTATTGCAATAAACCCCAAACGTTACGACGAAATGAAAGACTTACTAATGGCAAAAAATCCCAATATACAATTTTTTGAGAACAAAAATGAATCTGATAATAGCAAGCAATAACGAACATAAAATACAGGAAATTAAAAGCATTTTAAAAGGATACTTTGACACAATTTTGAGTCTTAAAGAAGCGGATATCGATTGCGATCCGATCGAAAACGGTAAAACCTTTACCGAAAACGCCTTGATTAAAGCAAACGAAATTGCAAAACACACTGATTGCGCCGTGCTTGCAGACGACACAGGACTGTGCGTTAACGCGCTAAACGGTGAACCGGGCATAATGTCTGCAAGATATGCCGGAAATCACGACAACGCAAAAAACAGAGCAAAATTACTTAAAAACCTTGAAAATGTAAAAGACAGATCGGCGCACTTTTGCACCGCCGTCGTATTACGCTACCCCGACGGAACCGTATTGACAGCCGAAGGCAAAGTCTACGGAATAATTCTCGAACAAGAGGACGGCACAAACGGCTTCGGATATGACAGTCTATTTTATTGCAACGAATTAGAAAAAAGTTTCGGCTTAGCAACCGAACAGGAAAAGAATAGCGTAAGTCATCGCGCAAAAGCATTGCATAATCTTATAAAGGCAATGAAAAAACTATGATAATTTTTAATTTAAACATTAAAGTTGACTAATTTAAAAGTTTAACTCAGTGTATTTGCACACTATTTATTACTATCAATCAATTCGGTTTTAAGCATAACATTGCCGATACAATAATCTAAATACATAATTATAGGACGCACGTTAAGTACGTCCTTATTATTTTTTAAGTAATATCATTCCGCTCGGTATTAGTTTTTACGCGAAAAAGATCGGAAGAGCACACGTCTG
>CARAIG010000036.1 GCA_948938605.1 uncultured Eubacteriales bacterium | reverse complement strand
TTTGACCAAAAACGCTTTCCCATAATTTTTCCGAATACGATTTAATATTAAAAAATATAACCAATACACTAATTAATATGGCTATTGTAAAAAATAATGAAATGCAAACACCATTGTTAAATTTCACAATGGCAAACGCTATGCTTAATATTGCACTAACTAGAAAACATAAAATAAGTAAATATAATTGCTTGAACTTTATTAAAATATTGCATTTAATATATTGCTTTTTCTCTTCCAACAACTGCATATCTATTACTCCTTCTAAAGTGCTTGCTGTATATTTAAATAAACATACAGCAAGCCAATTATATTTTTAAATATATACAAAGATCATTCTATACTGGTTGATAGCTAGGTGCCGAAGGAACACTTGATGGCTGAAATAAGGAACCTATTGCAAGAATAACATAAGCTAACGACAAGAAATTTACACCTATGGTAAAACCTGTCGTGGAAACATCGCAATTTCCTAAATTCTCATCTTTTCCAAAAGTAATAGATAATCCACCTAGTAAGTTTAAATCCACAGCAATACTAAAATTACCATAGTTTACTTTACCTGCAATACCAAGTGTTTCCACTTGAACTTCCGTCCCAAATATATCACCCCATTTCATTCCTATACCGGCATACCAAGTTTCACCAATAAGACTCAACGAATCCGTTTCTACATGCCCTGTAAAAGCATAAAACACCGACGGTTTATCAGCAGTTGAATGTGTTATATAAGAAGAAACTCCTATTCTTAAAATACTAGATGTGAACATCCTGCCATCGGCTTCCCAACCAGCAGATGTTCTATGTTCATAGCCAAACACTTTCCAATTTGTACTCGTAACAAAAGAATTAGATACTTGTTGAACACTAATTGTTTCGCTTGCAATTTTTTCACACGAACCCAAATAATTAGAATTACCGTTAAACACTACATCTCTCAAAATCGGATCGTTTTTGCAGTAACTGAACGCATTAAAAACATCTTGATGACTAACAATACTTGCATTCAACCATCTACCCCACTCAGGCACGAAATATCTTGTATGACAGTAATACATTCCGCTCTCTTGGTCGTAGTAGTATCCTTTGTAACGGAACGGATTAATCTTTCCGATGTCGTTTGTATCCAAAGCAATCGTCACAACGCCGTATGCTGTGTGGTCGTATTGTACCACAAGTTGTCCCTTGCTGTCAATAATGCCTAAAACAGACGAAAGCGGGTACAACTACCCACAGTTGCATAATACGGAACGTAGCAACAGGCAAGCCGTATAAAAACAAAACGGACAAGCAGAATATTGACTGTTGGCAACAAAACCTACAAGACACATTAACGGAAATTAACAGCAACATAGCCGAGAGTTTTGAGTAAAACTCTCGGCTATTTGTATAGTTAAAATTCTACACAGATATAATACTATCTTTTGCAAATTTTTAGCTAACCTACGTTAAGTAGAATCGGCAAACGCAAATCATATGATATTTACTAAAAGCGGCTATTGTGCTAAACACGATAGCCGCTCAACCTTATTCTTTAAGTATCATTACTTCATCATACCTTGGACTATATAAAATTTTGACGTACTTATTATCGTATCTTTTAAACCACTTTGCATAGCCAATATTACAATTAAAATCTTCTTTGCCTTCGCGATAACCACTTATACGCGTTATATTCTTTTCTCCGTATTTGAAAGTAATCGATATCTGAATTGCTCCGTTGATTTTTACTTTGCTGTTCTTCGCACGTATGCAATAGCCTTCTAATTCTACGGCATCTTCTTTCCACAACGCAATTGCTTTCTTTGCTCTTACAATATACTCCATAAATATAGAACAACCAACTATCGCTATACTCGGAAAAAACAATGCCAACAATAAACTTAATTCTCTATCGATTATAATAAAGACAATTAACAAAATTAGCATAATACAACTAAGCAAAATAGCCAAAATGCCAGTGATAACAATATGTAAAGGCATATTACGTCCATAACGCAATGTAGATTCTACTTGTTGGCTCATACGCTCCTCAAAACTTTAAAAATGCTTTCAATAAAGGATTCTACCCAAGAGCCAAATCCCTCTTGTATGTCCTTCTCTATTCCAGGTGAAATTCCAAAAATCCTGTTACCAATCTCATTTCCCGCAGCCACTCCTGCAATAGCACCGATAGCGCCACCAACGAATTCTCCGGCATTAAACAACAATGATGCTCCACCAAACACCGATCCAATAGAAGTGCCATTAACAATATGGGTAGCCAACCTGTAACCGAATTCTTGTCCATACGTTGCACCAACGTGTCCCCCAAAAAAACCCAACATTCCAGAAACTGCGCCTACAACCGCTCCTTGAACACCCGATGTAAGGGCCGCTTCCGGATCAATTTTAGACAAATCACCCTTATGCTGAATCGTTTGTTCAACTAGACTGCCGCCAACTCCGACAAGAAAACCAGATCCTGCGCCAACAAGAGCAGATGCTGCAAATTGTGTTGTTGCAGAAACTGCCAACATACCAGCGGCGCCTCCTGTCATAGCAGAAGCAAAAACTATTAAGGCAACCGCAACGGCAACACCAAGCCCAATTAATATCCATGATGCCGTTTTTGAAAGCGTTCCAGATTCGTCAATTAGCATGATAGGATTGTTGGAACAATAAATGAACATATTCATTCCATTTAATGATTTTGGGTCTAAAAACAGCGCGCTATCCGCATTCAGCCATCTACCCCATTCGGGAACATAGTAGCGAGTATGACAGTAATACATACCGCTTTCTTGGTCGTAGTAGTATCCTTTGTAACGGAACGGGTTTATGTTGGCAATGCCGACAGTATCTTTAAGTACTGTTACTTTACCGTATGCTGTGTGGTCGTATTGTACCACAAGTTGCCCTTTGCTGTCAATAATGCCTAAAATATGACGGAAGCAAGTACCAATACCCACCGTTGCATAATACGGGCGGATGCAAAATGCAAACCGTATAAAAACAAAACGGACAGGCAGAATATTGACTGTTGGCAACAAAACCTACAAGACACATTAACGGAAATTAACAGCAACATAGCCGAGAGTTTTACTCAAAACTCTCGGCTATTTGTATAGTTAAAATTCCACACAGATATAATACTATCTTTTACAAATTTGTATCCAACAAGCGTTAGACAAAATTTAATTAATAATCCTTATTACTAATTATTTAATCGTACTTCTTTCAACGATATTTTGAACTGTAAATAATTTAATCAATTTGTTAATCGTTTTATCATAATTTATTAATGCGGAAATTTCCATTTCTTTACCAGTATACTGTGGCACAATGACTTTCCTATCGCTAACATTCCACAAACATTCGACAAAACCTATAGTCAACAATTGTCCTGCATTTTCATTGAAATTAAAATCACTGAACTGTTCATTAACATATGCATACAACTGAACGTTTAATTCGTGATGGCGTTTTCTTCCGTTCTTTTCTCTTGCAACCGCATAGTGACTCCTAATATATTGTTGTGCCTTTTTGCGTTTTGATTTTATAGTTTCCGCCCCAGCTTCATCGGACATTATAAAAACAGAAATAGTATTAAACATCCTTTCATTGTAAACATATAAATAGGTAGTATCGTCAATTTTTTCAGACTTGGCAAAACATAACAAATCGTCTATACTGCCAATATTAGTTTCAAGAATAAGGTATTTGAGTCTTTTACTATTCTCATTCGCAATCAGTTTTTTGAACAAATAGTAATTCATTATGCACAACAATATCCATACCGCAAAAAACAATATAATGCCTAGCCAATCAATATTTTGTCCGACAAAAAGACAAAGAAATAATGGTATTAATGCGACAATCATTGCTAACAAAATATTTATAGTTGACCAGATAACTAATGATGCTATTTTGCGGTATGGTTTTTTCATATTTTCCTCTTAACTTGCAAAGGATGGTACTATAGCAATAGATTCTTTTATTTCGCTAACAATATTTTCAATTGCATCATACAACAAATACAGCCCACTGCCAACTACTCCAGCAACGATGGTTTGCGCAATCATTTTTTGACCAAACGATTTTGTAAAATAACTCGTTATACTCTGTGGCACAAACCAACCCGCATTAGTTCTAATAGGTCCAATGTTCGCCGCGACGCTATTACTAATGTAATTAATAGTTCCATTGACTAAAGTGTCTGTTACAACATTAACTAATGACAGTTTGATATTTTCAGCATTCAAGTCTTTATCACCAGATGCATAATCCCAAACTTCATAAAACACCGATTCTGCAGCTGCAGCGGAGTAACTTGCTGCCGCAATTGCCGCCCCCTTAGTAATGCCTAAAACAAAGCCTGTAACCGCTCCGGCAACAGCGCCACCTATAACTTTCTTCAATGTTATCTCTTCTTTTTTAATTAAAGAGGTAATAACTGAAGATGCAGCCCCAACAACGGCACCTACAAGTGTAGTCAAACAAGTGAACCAAAACGCTCCGCTTGGGTCAATGTTTGCAATAGGATTATTGTCACAATACACAAATGAATTTAATGTGAGACTATGAGTTGCGTCCAAAAAGATTGGATTGTCAACATTTAACCATCTTCCCCATTCGGGTACATAGTAACGAGTATGACAGTAGTACATACCGCTTTCTTGGTCGTAGTAGTATCCTTTGTAGCGGAAGGGGTTTATGTTAGCAATGCCGACAGTATCTTTAAGTACTGTTACTTTACCGTATGCTGTTTGGTCGTATTGTACCACAAGTTGTCCTTTGCTGTCAATAATGCCTAAAACAGACGAAAGCGGGTACAACTACTCACAGTTGCATAATACGGGCGATTGCAAAAGGAAAACCTACCAAGACAACTAATGCGATGGCAAATATAATAGCCGTGGGAGAAATTTTATATTTAATAAGATGATTGTAAACTTTATGATAATTGCCTTGCGAAAAAACGCAAGGCAATTACTTTTTAATTTTCTTTAAAAATTCCTCTTATTTCTATATTGTTAGGAAATACAAATGTTTTTCCTTGAATCTCGACTGCCAAAGTGCTTTTATAAACAATTATTTTTTTAATTTCATATTGCGAAAAATTTTGAACTGTGTTTGTTCTACAATCTTTTATCTCAATATTCTCTTGTACTTTAACAATTTCAGTAGTTTCTGCATTTTCCATTCCAATTTCTAGAAAATATTGTTTTATCTTTCTTCTCAAAACCGTATACGGAATCAGGTACAAAACGACAAATAGAATGACTGTGCAAAATAGTCCAATAGCACATATATAAAAAGAACTTGCTTCAAGTTTTGTCGTAATGTGCAATTCTTCCAATATTCCTAAAATACAAAACACTAACGAAAAACCTAAAAAGGCATAAACCATGATTAATATATTCTTTGTCTTATTATGCCAATACTGATTGAGCAGTTTAATTTTTTCTTTATAACTCAATGAAACAAGAGATGTCATAAACTATCCTCGCTTAATTTTATCAAGAAAATGCCGGAGCAGCCGCCGCTAAAAATGCCGCAACAGCAACTCCAATTTGTGGGGCAAAAACACAAAGTGCAACCGTAGCAGCAACCGCTATTATTGTTCCCCAACCGATAGAAACAGTTAGCGAATCATTTACGTTTCCATTTTGAATGCCAATACTAAATGAAACACCCTTTTTACTAATTTCTCGTCCCAGCGTTAACCATGGGGTAATTTGTACTTCTTGACCAATTCCTATATTAGACGTTACATAAGCATTATAGCCATACCAATTACCAAAATTAAAGCCAAGTCCCCATTTTGAATCGTCTAATCCAATATCGGCAAACGAATAGAATGTATTCTGATTTTGAGTTTGTACAGTAACAGTATGTGTTATATCAAAAAACAATGTACCAATAGTTCCGCCAATTAAATACTCAGACTGATGAGCCATTTCTACGTGACCAAATAATGGTAGTCGAGTAACCGAAGCATTTCCTCCTTCTACAGAGGGAAAACGGCTATCTATTTCGACTGTATCAATAGAAACATTGACATTTTCGTAAGCACAAGAGAACAAATTTATTCTCTTAACATTATGATGATTTATTGATCTTATTGTCTCAATATTCAGCCATCTACCCCATTCGGGAACATAGTAGCGAGTATGGCAGTAGTACATTCCGCTTTCTTGGTCGTAGTAGTATCCTTTGTAACGGAACGGATTAATCTTTCCGATGTCGTTTGTATCCAAAGCAATCGTCACAACGCCGTATGCTGTCTGGTTATATTTTACTATAAGTTTTCCGTTAATGTCAACAATACCCAGAATGTTTTGCAGGTAATCTTTTACATAGTAATATATGTCGGCATCGTCCTTAATAAAACCGTACAGTAAGCCGTTTTCATCGTACAAGAAATCCAACCTGTAATTAGGAGCAAGTTCGGTAATTAAATTATTTCCATCGTACACATAATTTGTTGTGCCTTCGGGCGCAATTTTTTGTATACGTAAGCCCTGTTCGTTATACTTGTATTCATACGTTTTGGACGGAACAGAATAATATTCGCCTTCGCGAGCATCAATGGTATATTTTACAAGCCGCCTGCCTTCGTACCCGAACCCCCTATCCCCATACTTAGTGGGATTTAAAGGATTGGTCGAATCATACTTAATCTCGGTGTTGCCTACTTTAACAAGCCTGTCTTTAATAACAGAGTCATACTCAAAAGCTGTGCTTCCTACGGACTTAATATTTCCGTTAGAGTCATATGTAAAATCCACTCCGTCGGCTTTCGTCAAATAACCGCGTTTATCATATTCGTATTGGTGATTTTCGAACGTCATATCCCTTATTTGATTTACACGACCGGCTATATCGTAATCGTAGAATCTCATCGTCGCGAATTCCCCGGATGACATAAATGCTTCGAGCGAAACTTGTTTCGATTCGTTTTGACCGTTTTGTTTGTAATTTATGCCTTTCATTAAAGTCATTCCATTATCTGCAAACAAATAAGTTCCTTTATTACGACCGAATATATCATACAACGTTGCTTTGGTGGAACACTTCATCTCGTCCATCATTTTTCCCATAGTAACTTTCGAACTGTAAGCAGGGCACAAGCATAACATTTCTATTTGACCGTTTAACGGATAACAATTAGAATAAATGCCCAAGTCTGACACAATGCTTTCTGCACTTATCTTTCGTCCAATGGTTACGCTAAGGTTTTGGTAACTAACAGACTTACTAAATACGAACGTCTGTCCATCTAAAAACACTGTTACCAGCGAACCTAACGACAAACCGACAGTATGCCATTCTCCCGCGGAAAACGCAAGGTTAGTATCGGTAACCGTACCATTACAATTTACACAAAGTTTACCGTTTGCGTCGCGGAACAAGCCTAATATTCTATCTTGCGAATCTTTCGCTTCAAACAAATACTGCTCACAATTGCACTCATCCGCAATTGCCCGCATCATAATAGTCCCGGTATTGTATTGTCCCAATTCATATGTAAGCAAACTGCCGTCCGCGACATAAGCGTACCTAAATGTTTGGCTATTAAAAGCAAATGACCTGTCTTTATCCATTTGAGATTTATTTCTTATTGAAAAGGCAACCGGTCGCTTGCCGTTTAGAGACACAACGCTGTTATGCAACGGATAAATATCAAACAAATTTTCATAAGTGTATTTGTATCTTGTAGTTACACCAAAGTTAGAGATATTATCATCAGCATTTAACGCCACAAAGTATTCTTTACTCAAATTATAAAACTTTAAGATTTCGGACGGGTTTTCGTACCAACGGGCGGACATATTAACACAAGTAATATATCCGTTAAAAGCCTCTTTTACTTTGGAACCGTCATATCTGTGTCCAAGATTGTATAAAGTGTCGCCGCCGACGTCGACATTGTATATCATAGGATTCTTTTTATAATGCTGAACGTGTCCGTTAAGCACTAATGCATATTCGGTAACGCCGACAGTTCCCTCGTCGGTGCGGTTTATAAACGATAGCGCAAAGAAGTTCCATTGCTGTTCTAAAATATTGTGTGCGCTTGTTAATAACGTTTCGGTTTTATTACTCCGATTAATCGTTTTCAGTATAAGTTTACCGTTTTGCAAATATACGCTAATGCTATCATTGTCGTATCCTTTTATATTAAAAAGACATTGCAGCTTGCTGCCGGATTTATTTTTAGGTTTAAACCAATATTGAATGCAACCGCTTGCATATCCCGAACCGAGCGGACTGTTAGGCATATAACTCAAAGTGTGAGAGTCATCAACCAATGCACAAGATACAAGACCTAAATTCTTTAATTGCAAATCAGCCGCTGTTCCGTCGTGCTTAAACGGAGCAAGTCCCTTGGTTTTGCCTATTAAATTGGCGTCCTTGCTAAATAGACCTATATAATTTTCGTCGCTTGCAAACATAGCACGCAAGGATTGCGGATTGGTTCCCGTTGAGCGTGACACAGGATCGAAGGATTGATAGTTTTTTATTCCTTTTACACATTGTTCTTTATTATTTATAGCACCGAGATTGTCATACGAATAATTAATATATCCATTTGCATTTATTTCTTTAACAACGTTTCCATCTACGTCATATTTAAGTTCGCGTATCAGTTTGTTATGTTCATCAACAACTGTCGCCAATCTACCTTTATCGTCGTATGTATATTTGAACCGAGACGATTGAGAACCGTTATCGGAGCAATAACACACTTCCGTAAGTAACGAAGTAGTCTCGTCGTAGTTAAACATAAATCCGTCACCGTTTGCACCATTCAACTGCTTTACCAATTTGCCCGATGTCGCGTCGTATTCGTAAGCAAAGATAACAATACCGTTAAGTTTGATTTGCGTTAAATTATTGCAGCTGTCATATGTAAAATCATAACGGCTACCGTTTTTTAACGTTACGGACTTAATCAATCTATTGTCGTAATAGGTGTAACCGGCTTTTAACAATTCTGCCGTACCGTTTTTTAACAAAATATCCTTAATCAATCCGTTTTGATGATAATTATATTCCGTCTTTGCGCCAATAGCATCTATAACAGATATTACCTTTCCGTAAACATCGTAATTGTATTGAGCAACGACGTTTCCTAATTCATCTTTTTCCGATGTTAAAAAACGTCCGTCTTCGCTATATGTTTTTTCCGTAATTAATTTTTTAGTTTCATCGCTATTTGTAATCGTAGATTTTACCAAATGATTATACTTGTCATACTCGTTGTTTTGAGTAACACCATGTGCCATTATGACTTTTTTTACATTCCCTTTATTGTCATATTCACACGAGTACACCGACGCATCCGCGCCCACAATTTGCGAAGGCATATTGGCTGCATCGTAGCTTACGCTAGTGCTTGATCCGTTACTGCCGATTTCGTTTACGTTGCCTTTGCCGTCATAATTATAAAACGAGCCGAAATTCTTTTTTAATACTTGTATTCCGCCCAAAATTATTGATGCATTGCCGCGCAAAAAAATAACTAATTCGATATACGGAAAAAAAGACTTATTTTCTACGCCTAGCGTCATTAAATCGAAATTGTCGTCAACTTTTTCCTTTTTAAACTTGTCATGGTCGGAGTCACCCGCAGAAAGTGTTGCCGACACATACGAATCGTCAGTACAAGCGGTCAACTGTTTCCCCCAAATAACGGCAGTTATATTATCAGTTGCAATTCCGTTTGTATTAATTTTGCAACTTAATTCGCCGTTACCTGAAACCTTATAAACGGTCTCGCCTAGTATCTCTTTGAAAAACGGATCAGTACATTTTTCTTCCGTCACAGTTACTCCGCTTTTTTTAAAAGCACCTATATTGGGGAACAAATTTCCTGTCACCTTTTTTGTTGATATAACATTACTTTGAGATGTTATTTCCTTTGTAACGCCGTCATACTCAGTTTCGGTAACATTGCCGTCGGAATCCATAATATAAAGCGGCAAACTGTTACTATCGAATATTATGTGGGTAACTTTTCCGTTTGGATCTGTAATGGACGTCTTATTATCAAAATAGGCGATATTTATTTCTTTTTTTCTTTCAAACGCATTGCCATATCCACTGATTATATTTACAATACAACCGTTTGCAATAACATATTTTAATGCAAAAGTAGTAACAGTATCCGTTATGATAATTGCATCCGCTGTATAACTAATGTCTGTTTCGGACAATACTTTGTCATTTTCGTTATAATGCGTCACACGGGTAAGATTGTCGCCATTATACATTAAAGCCGCAGACGCACATTTTGTATCATTATGAAAATAAACAACCTTAGTAATTTTATCCCCTGTTTCGCACAAAAATTTAATTAAATCGCCGTGCTTATTTTTGACAGTTTTTTCAATAGACATAAAGTCTATATTAAAAATATCCCCATTTTTGGCTTCAATCGCTTGCGGATAATCCGTAGGGGGATAATAAGTCCGCTTATTTCCGTACTTATCTTCAATCACCCATTCGTCAAGCGTATGGTACTCCGGAGCATAATATTTTGCCGTACATTGCGTTTCTTTATTATAATACTTATCTTTGCTCACATAGTCGTCAAATGAACCGTCCGCATTATGCACTCTGATTCCGTCGAATATTTGTTCGATTTTTGAAAATAAATTGAGTTTGACTCCTTTACCGAATTTTCCGTTTGTGTTTCTATCTTGGTAATTAAAAATAAGACTTGTCGTAATCGGACTTAGTCCTACTGTTTTAAGTAACGGCAACGAAATATGTAAATTAGCATCATTTTTGTTTACGTTTACGCTTGCTGTACATCCGTTGCCTAATTCTTGCGTTAATTGTTTTGTGTAACTTTTTAATCCTCTGTTCATAATTATTATCCTTTTACTAATAAATTTTTGTATAATTTGTAATGTATTTAAGTGTGTTTTCCGCGATATATTCGCTAATTTCAATGATGTCGATCTTGCGATTTAAAACACTGTATAAGTAATCCGATAACTCCGTTGTCAACTCTGACCGTCTTTCAAAAGAAACATCTAACGGCAATACGACCAACAAATCTATATCCGAATCGAAACGCTGCGTTTCTTTTACTATGGAGCCGAAAACGTAAAGACCTTGTACCCTAAAATGGTATTTAAGCACATCTTTTTCTTGTATTAACTTGTCGTATACTTCCTTGACAGTTATCGGAGTTAAACTTTTTACATAGGACTTGTCCAAGAAATCCGCTTTTGTTACTTGTTCAAGCATAAATTTATAAAGCGGCTCTTTGTCGCCCATAAAATACTTGTCGCGTAATTGTTCGTATTCTTCCAATGCCCTTATGTAAATTTGAATAGACGGTATTCCTGCTTTTACCAACACATAGTTAAACATCATTAAACTAATAATAAGAGCATTATTTTGCTCCATTGCCATAAGTTCGTTATAGACGTACAAATGAAAATCTATTGCCCGTTCAAGAGCGGGAAGTTCGCAATGCTTAAAAAAATACGTTGTCGTCCGTACAAGTAACGATTCGTCCGTCTCGTTTCCGTTAAGCAAGTAGAAAAACTTTTTTAATAATTCGATTGTAAACGGATTTTTGCCGTTACTTAACAAATAACTATACGCGTCGAAATAATTTTTAAAAGTTTCTTCCAACGGAGTATTATGTTCTTTTTCGCCATATACTACATTTTTAAATAGATCGTGGCGAAAATCATATCCTGCGTGACGGAATAATTTTTCTAAAAATCCTGCCATTTGCTTGCGAACAACAAGTTCCTTATTTTTATATTGTTCTGTCTTCATTTGTCCACCTTTGAATCGTCGTCTTCACGACGTTTCCCAAACAGTTGCTTAATTATTTGGTTTGCGCCTGTTGCCGATGCTCCGCTTACTATACCAACCCCCAAAGCAATCCAAACGTTCGCTGCGTTAAAAATCATTTCGGGGTTGGTAAAGTATATAATTACGCCGAGTATTCCGCCGACGATAGACAGCAACACCGGTATAAACCTGTATGCATCGGTTTTCTTTTTAAAAATCTGTTTGTATAATTCACCGACAATATAGCTGCATACAACTATAATCGGCACGCTTGTAAAATCCATTTTTTCATCGCCTCACTTTCCGTGTATTTCTTCAATGCGCTTTTGGATATTTGACATACCTTCTTCGACTTTTGCAAGCCGCTCGGCAAATAAATGATGTCGCTCGTCCAATTTGCCGACTTCGCTTTCCATCCTGTCTACGCTTTGCTTTATATGCGTTAAATCGGACAGTATTGTTCCTTCATCTTTACCTTCGTTTTTATTGTCGTGCCTATCGTTACGTCTAAACCCTAAAAAAGCAAATAGGATTCCGGATATTGACGAACATAAGCCGACAATTAACACAATTACTTCCGTAGTCATATACACCACCTCCATTTAAAATTCCGCACTAAAACAATGATTGTTTGTTTTAAATGCTTCCGTTACTTGCCTGTAACTGTACTGTTGCCCGTATTGCCGATAGCAAAGCACATATCTGTTAAACGGCGACTTATTTGCTTGTGTTGTTGGTTTGTATTCCGTAGGCGGCCGCCTTTACGAAATTTCGCATAATACTCGAACCTATCTATTTTAATGCGCCGTAAACATTCAAAAAGCGGAAGGGGTTATGCAAAGGAATTAACCCTTAATTAAAACCCCTTCCACTTAGTAGCCACGAAAAACGCGTTTGTGGACGGTTTAATTTAAGATTTTTTTTAAATT
The DNA here is from genome assembly GCA_948938605.1 of uncultured Eubacteriales bacterium. GTDB lineage: Bacteria > Bacillota > Clostridia > Christensenellales > CAG-314 > Fimimonas. Next base: position 4,083 of record CARAIG010000036.1, on the reverse strand, counting down.
TTTTAAAATTCTAATTAAACGCTTGTTTATAGCAAACCGAGATACGCCTTCTTTATCTGCAATTTGCTGTTGCGTAATACCTTTGAAGAAAACCAAATATATTAACTTCCGTTGGCAATTCGGCAACTTGTTTAATGCTTTGTATAGCCGTTTATATTCTTCATTTTTTTCTACAATTTGTTCGGTGTCCGCACTTGTATCCGCAATGTCCCAGCCGTTGTCTAACGAAAGTTCTAACGACTGACACCTGCGTGTTTCCCTGCGTTCGTTTAGTTGTTCTTTTTTATCTAATTCCTGCAATACGGCGTAGACTTCGTTAATAACGGAAACCGTATTGCCGTAAGCATCGGTGTACTTTTTCATTAGGCGACCTCCGCTAATTGCTTTTGGAAAAACAACAATAGTTCTTTATTTAACTTGTAAACGTAGTCCGGCGTTACGCCCAATTCGTCGGCAAACGATTTTTGCGTGTGATTGTTTATATACAGTGAATAGTAAACATCTAATAATCTCGGTGGAGCGTACTGTATTGCATTGCTGTATTTATCTACTGTTAAAAGCAGCTGACTTCTTCCCGAATATTGCATTGCTTTGTCTAACAGTTCCTTGCGTGAGTAGTAATATCTAATATTCTTTAAATCTTCTCTAATTTGATCTAGTTTTAACATTTGGATTAATCTCCTTAATTTTGAATAATTTGTTGAGGGAATAAACCGTAAAAAAATAGCCGCTACGACATACTCCCTTGTTAAAGGTTTCTGTTCGTAGAGGCTATTTGTTAAATACCTTTGACACGAACCTAATCTATATCGGTTAATTAAGGGTTTATTGTGAACACTGTTTCAGTCCGACCTTAACCTAGCGGTATAGACGCAATATTTACGGTCTGTAAATCCGTATACGTTTTTCCTTTGGCGAATGCTGCCTACTTGACACTTTGCAATGACAAACGGTACAAGTACCTAGCATTGAACCTTTGTCATTAACGGTAAATGTCATATAGTTTAAACATTCGGGACACCGCATACGTTTAGTATTAAGTTCCATAAGAATAACTCCTTTTTCCCGTCGGCACGCCAAGCGTAAATTTAGCAAACTGCATTGGCAAGGTCGGGATTTCCTTAGCCGCAGTAAGCCAACTTGCATACCGTAACAAAAAAAATATATTTTTGTTGTAATTATATTTTAGAACATACATTCTAATTTGTCAAGTATTTAAATGCGTTTTATTTTGTAATGTTTTGGTGTATGCAATGTCAAACCGCGCGCAAACACGTTCGGTTTGTCTAGCAACATAGCAGATATATTTTGCCGTTTATGCAAAAGCGTAGTTTTATGCCGCTGCTTTTAATATATAAGCCAACCCTGCCGTCCGTCACTTAGATATGCCGCAAATAAATACGGTCGTTTAAGCGTTTGCAAAACTTATAAACTTTTTGCGCTTATTACGGAACAAATTGTTTTAAGCAATAACGGTACGTCTACGGGCTTTGCCAAATGTTCGTCCATGCCGCTTTCGCGCGAAAGTTTTTTGTCGCTGACAAAAGCGTTTGCCGACAATGCGATAATAGGAATCGCCGCCAACTTTTTGTCGGGCAAACTCCTTATTTGACGGGTTGCGGTACGTCCGTCCATACGCGGCATTTGGATATCCATAATAATCAATGCGTACTCGCTTGCTTGCGGGGATTGCATTTTTTTGACGGCAATATCACCGTCGGCAGCGGTATCTACTTCAAATCCCAAATCGGTCAATATTTCCGTTTCGATTTCCATATTTATTTCGTTGTCGTCCACTACCAAAATTTTCCTTCCGCAAAACTTGTCGACAAGGTCTTCTATCGTGTCCGTCAAATTGGGTTCGTCTATTACGGTTTTGCAGTTAAGCGTAACCGAAAACTTACTGCCCTTGTTTAACTCGCTTTCGACGCTGATGCTTCCGCTCATTGTTTCAATGTATCTTTTGGCGATAGTAAGCCCCAAACCCGTACCGTACACTCCGCTGAAAGTAGTATTCCGTATGCGTTCGAACGGTTCGAATATATGTTTAAGCGCATTACTGTCAATACCTATACCGTTATCTATTACGTCAAAACGGTATACGGAATAGCCGTTATGTAAATCCTGCACTTCCGTTACCGCAATATGGGTTTTTGCTCCGAAATTAGAATACTTAACCGCATTATTCAGCAAATGCATCAATGCTTGTTCTAACTTTTCACCGTCGCAAATAATTTCATAATGGTTTACGTTTGATAAATCTACGGCAACTATGACATTTTTTTCGTCTGCTAACGGTTTGACGGTTTTGACAACGCGGTCTACAATACTGCGAATACTATGCTTTGACTCGCTCAGCATAATTTCACCCGCTTCCAGCTGAGAAATTTGCAAAACGTTGTCTATCAATTCCAACAACTGCCTGCCCGAAGCGTCAATTTTGTCAAGATAAATGCGGGCTGTTTCGTCCACGCAATTTTTTACCAACGCCGTATAACCGAATATGGCATTAAGCGGCGTGCGCATATCGTGCGACATATTCGATAAAAAGGTGTTTTTGGCGATATTAGCACGTTTAGACGCCACCAACGCGTCTTCCAAAACCTGCATTTGTTTTAAATCGCGTTTCCTTTCTTCTTCGATTTTACGTATACCTATAACAACCTGCGTAATATTTTTTTCGGATCCTACGTTAACTACGCGTAATTGCATATGGACGATTTCGCCGTTTTCCACTATACGGTAATTTTTAAAGTATGTTTTAGCGTGAATAAGATTTTTTTTGATGCCTTTTATGCTTAACGCTTCCCGCACCAAAGTACGATCCTCGTGATAAATCCACGCATCGATATACCTTGAAATGTAATTACGGTAATTTCGTGATTTGTATATCGCTTCCGAGTTGTCTTTCATACGCACACTGGCACGGTAAGGCAGTAGTTTGTTTGAAACCAAATCGACGTACAAAATACTGTCATAGTTGATACTTAAACCTTCGATAACTTCAAGTCTGCGCAAATGCTCTTGGTGAATTAACTTGCGTTCTTGATCGTACTGCTCGGTTAAATTTTTTATAGTCAATTCCTTTTCGTTTACAATTGCCGTCGTTTCGGCAAGACGACGTTCCTTTTCGTCCGTAACGTCGGTTATAAACACATAAAAAATTTCCCCAAAAGCTTTACTGTGAATTAAATGTCCGTAATCGTCTACCCAACGGATAACGCCGTATTTAGGTAGGGTTATTTTATGTTAGACAGAAAAGAAGTTTTAATTAGAATTGAACAGTTAATGGAAGAAAAAGGCATTAGCAATTACAAATTAAAGGAAAATACAGATGTTTCCACTACTATTAGCCAATGGCGTAAAAATCCTACCAGAGAAAAGAACAGAATTCCTTCTTTAAGATCTATTGAAAAAATCTGCGAGTTTTTTGATATTTCTCTTTCATACTTTTTTGCTTTCGGTTACAATGAACAACGCAGTGTACGTGCAAAGGAATTGATTGGGGACATTGAGAGTCTTTCGGACGAACAGATTAAAATTTTAGAATATACCGTAAAACAGTTTAAGAAAGTACCTAGCGAAAGGCATTAATGGAAGCACGTGAGTTTAACCGACTTTTGAAAAATATTAATAAAAGCACAAAAGCATTTGACGAACTTTTTAATTTTTATTTCAAAAGAATAGTATTTCATTTACAATATAAATACGGACGCGTCATTGCCGAAGACGCTGCGCAAACATTTTTTGAATCCTTAATTGACAAGGCGGACAGTATAGATTACGTATACTTTCCTACATCTTGGATATATACCTGTTGCGAGAACTGTGCAAAAAGACAACTGGAAAGAGATACGCGGGCAGTTGTACCGGATAAAACGGATATACAGATATTTTCCAAAGAAGAGTTATACGGCGATTTATATGACGAGATAGAGCAACTGAGTCAATTTGACCAAGACATAATATACAAACACTACTGGGAAGGATACAGCTTTGAAGAAATTGCATCGATGTACGGGTGCAAATCCGGAATGATACGTCAAAGATATTTTAGAATCAGAAAAAAATTTAAAAATTGAC
>CARAIG010000035.1 GCA_948938605.1 uncultured Eubacteriales bacterium | reverse complement strand
TTAATATGAAAAAGAACGCGACCTTAAATGGTTACGTTCTTTTACTATACAATAAAAATAACGTAAGCGGTTCAACTTACGTTATTATTGGTGCACCAAATCAAAATGACTTGAATATTCAAGTCGTTTTTGTTATATTGCGATTTAATAAAATTTTGTAAAGGATATTAAAATGAAAAAACTTCTGTGTATAGCTTTATGCTTATTAATTATTGTCAGTGTTGTAGGGTTTGTCGGTTGCGACAATAGCCGAGATTGTCAACATAAACATTATTATATTAAGGAAACAGTTGTGCCTACTTGCACGCATGATGGTTACTCTGTTTATTCTTGTAGAACATGCGGTTACAAAACGCTTAGCGATTATACTTCCGCGTTGCAAACTGGCGGACATCAATATAAAAATTTTGTTTGCACTGATTGCGGAGATTTTCTAATAGATCAAGCAACGGATACCGAAACTTTAAGCTATACTAAATCAACCGATGAACTTGGCAATGAAATATATACGGTAACAGGTATAACTGAGAACAGCGAATATATTAAAATACCGTCAACATATAACGGAATTCCGGTAAAGCGAATAGCGGACAAAGCTTTTTACAATTTGTTAAATTTGAAACATGTAATTATTCCGGACAGCGTTGTTTCTATCGGTAAATCGGCATTTCAATACTGTCTTGAACTTATTAGTATAGATATTCCAAAAAGTATAACTCAAATAGGCGAAAAAGCATTTTCCAATTGTCAAAATCTTAAAATCATTTCTATTCCTAATTTAACATTAATTCCAGAAGCCGCTTTTATCGGTTGTTCAAGCATATCCGATATTGTAATTCCGCAAGGCGTCACGGCAATTGATATTAATGCTTTTAGCGGTTGTAAAAATCTTGTCAGTATAACAATTCCCGTAAGCGTAACTGCAATTACTCACGCAGCTTTTATGGATTGTAGCAGTTTACAAGAGATTTATTATCAAGGAACGACGGAACAATGGACCGCTATTTGCAAAGAAACTGGTAAGTTTACCAATACTGAAACGGATGCTTCGTGGGACGCTAATACAGGGAATTATATAATTCACTGTTCCAACGGACAAATTGAAAAGTTAAAATGAATATAATTAGAATTTAAAAAGTAGCTGTGCTATTAAAAAGCAATTGTGATTGTAATTTTTATTTACTGCAAAAAGAAGTAGGTGTCGTGCTTACTTTTTTTTTGCATTTTGTTACGGTGTAATACTAATTGAAAAAACTTGTTAAAATCCCTTTTGTGCAAGTTCATTTACTAATTGCAGATAAAATTCGTAAATTCGCTCGCGCTTCTTTTTATTAACTGCAAAATCTACAATTTGCGAATGGGATACGGAAGACGAAATGCAGTTGCCCCTGTATTCGCCGAACTTGGAAGATTCTACCGATACCAATCCGTCGGATGAATCCGTTTCCATTTTGTGCGATATAAGCAGCGGTATACTCATTATAAAGTCGTCTCGGCTTTTATCCATAGTCGTCGAAAAACTTTGACAATACGCCGCCGATTTAAAATCCACCGCATCATTTTCTGTCATACTTTGCACTTTAAGCTGTTTGCAGACTTTTAGTGCGTCGGGTTGTTTGTCGCCGAAAATTTTGTACCAAAAATTAACCCAAAAAGCAATGAATTTTAATAACGGTTCGGGATATTTAAGTATATACGAAGCCATTGGCGATCCTTTGTGCGGAGTGCATAATGTTGTGAGCGAAGCAACAACATTGTCCATTTTAAGGTTTTGCATCATATATTTTGCGTCCAGTCCGCCTTTGGAATGGGCAATAATATTAACTTTATCAGTTTTTTCGTTTGACAAAATTTCCCGTATGTGCTTGCGGAGTTGTTCGGCGTTGGTTTCTATACTGCCAAAGCCGTCGGTTTTAGCGGTGTAGACTTTGTATCCGTTTTTCTTTAATTCTTTTTCTATTCTACCGAATGCTTTGAAAAATCGAATATCTTTTAAAACTATGCCGTGAACCAGTACTATGGGATATCTTGTTGAATTAATGTCCATAAATATATTATATCACAATTTTTTATAACGGGCAATACAGCTTTTGAATACTAATTGAGTTGCATAAACGGCAAAAAGCGTTTTAAAACTACTTTTATATAAAAATACGTTTACATTAATGTCGATTTTATATATAATAAAATATAACAAGACGTTTGTAAGACGGTCAAATACACTTATCAGCCCTGCCTTGTACGACAAGTTTTACATTTGCGTCAACTACATTTCGTAAAAGGGGATTGCGTCTAAATATTAATATGTCGGGTTTACTACGGCTTTCGCGTAAAGTCAACAGGTTTATTCCGCGTAAAAGACAGAAAATGTTTGGTAGATCACCCACCTGTTTATTTCAGGTTGAACCTCAGTAAAACACGGCTATGGCGGGGCTTTTTTATACAAATGACAATTAAACTTACAGCTATTATTATATTGATTTTTGTCGTTTTACTTACTTTGTGCGGTTGTTTGTCTCAGCCGCTTGCAGGAGTAAATATTGACGTAGACAAAAACAGCAACGTCGATTCGTCGGATAAAAATTCGTCTGATTACGTTAGAGTTTTGTATGTAAGCGGAGCAGTGCAAAATGACGGATATGTTACGGTTCCGCAAATTTGCGATTACAAATCATTGTTAAATATAGCGGGAATTACTAATAGTACGGCAACTTTAATGAATATATCGACGCTTATACCAAACAATTCAAAATGTATAGTCTTTAACTTTATGCTCGACGGTACGGAATATTTTAGTGTAAACGTAAACGGCGGTTTAATATTGACAAGATCGCGCATAGACGGAATTGAAGCGGATATAATAAACAAGCTCGCCGACTACATCGAAACAAACGGCAAAATTACAAACCGTAATATGCTTAAAACAGCGTTAGGGGACGACTACGAAGACAATTATTATAAATTTTATATTGATATAGACGATTATGCGCAAAATAGTTAATTTTCGCGCGCCGCTTTTTATAGCGATAGGCTTTATTTTTGGTATTTTTTCATATTACGAGTTTTTATTCGGCGATATATGGTTTGGACTTATTACGCTTGTTGTTCTATCTGCAATAGGCGTTTTATTGTTTGTTATAAAAAGCAAACCGCGTTTCGGTATGGTTGCAGTAATCATAGCAGTAATAATAGGTTTCTTTTTGTCGCACTTAAATTATTACTTGCTTGCTAAGGACGAAGTAACCGATTGCAATACAATAATTACAGGCAGGGTGTGCGATATATACCGCAACGGGAGTGGAAGTTCTGCATATTACTTGGAAGATTGCGTTGACAGCGACGGCGTTAAATACGGCGGGCGTATCGAAACTTATATTTTTGACGGCAATTACAATACGGGCGATATACTTACTGTTCGCGGTACAATTCATTCGGTATATCCCATAAAAACTTCGCCCGAAACGTATTATTTACGTCAAAATATCCGTTACAAAATGGATACGGAAATTGTAATAACGCGTGCCGAAGGTGAGCTGAAACTCGACGAAATCGTCCGCAAATACATATATGACGTTTCGTCGGAATTCGCGCCAAGAAACGGTGACGTTTTTTATGCTTTGTTGACAGGCGATCGTAGTGCAATTGACAGGGGTATGCTTGAAGACTTTAAGTTTGCGGGTATAATTCACTTGCTCGCCGTAAGCGGATTGCATATAGGCTTTATAGTTGCGGTGATAGGTTTTGTATTAAAAAAGTTTAAATTACATCCGCTTGTCGAATGCGTAATATTGCTTGTTCCGCTTATTTTTTACGCCTATATATGCAATTTTACTCCGTCGGTAATTCGTGCGATTGTAATGGTTTGTTGTACATATGTTGCAAAAGCCGCATTTGGTAAATACGATTTGTTAACGTCTTTGTCATTTGCTGTAATTGTTCTGCTTTTGATATCACCGTTTAACTTATTCGACTTGGGGTTTCAATTGTCTGTGTTGTCGGTTTATGGTATTGCAACGGTGTATTCGTCTGTTGACAGATTGATTAAAAAGAGCAAAATTCCTAAAATTATACAAAAGCCTATCAATATGCTTGCGGTGTCGCTGTCTTGTTCGTTGGCAACGTTTTTTACTTTGCAACTGAATTACGGTTATGCGCCGATTTTTGGCATATTGTTAAATGTAATTGCAATTCCGCTTGTATCGGTAGTGTTTGTAATCGGGTGGATAGGAATGTTGCCTTGGATTTTTCACTACGTTTTATTTGTGGTTGATTGGATATTGGAAGCGGTAGTCGTATCTGCTAAATGGATTGCAAATTTGTCTTTTTCTACTGTTGCGGTTCCTGCAATAGCCGTATCTGTATTGGTTATTGTTGTGTGGCTGTTTGTTTTAGGCGGATTTATTAATTTGCGTAAACGCGGTAAAATAATTGCAAATTCGGTTTTGGCGTGTTTGTTGGTTTTGTGTATCGGACTGTCCTTTGTAAAAACAAATCCGCACAATCAACTGTATGTTGCTTACGGTTATAACGACACAATGTGCGTTGTTACTTCGGATGACGGGCAATCGGTAATAGTTGGTAATTTTAGCGACGCGTATGCGTACGGTTTAGCGGCAAAGTATGTCAGCAAATATAAAACGGACAGTTGCATTTTATATATTACCGACTATGGCGAATGTAATACGGATATAGTTGAAAAGGCATTAAAAAATCTTCCCGTAAAAACGGTTTACAAGCTGGATTTTTCTTATAATGCGTCAATTGACGGAGTTTTTGCCGATTACGGCATTAAGGCAATTCAGCAAATGCAAAATACTTCTACGGGATACGGCATTACCGTAACTTCTGTTTACGACGGCGGTTTGCGCGCTGCAATAATGCGTACGGGTAACTTGGAAGTGTCGTGTGTTTACGGCGATGATTATGCCGTAGCAAACTATCTTAGTTTTGGTACAACGTCCGATGTGTACGTGTTGCCTAATGCAAACAAGGCGTATGCGGACAATAATCTTGTGACGTTAAGTTATTACCAGTCGCGGTTGCCTTTAAATTACGGCGCAAATAAGTACGGAACCTTTACAATTACTCAAAAAGGTGATACAATTAGTATTAAATTCAGATGAGGTGTCGACTTGATTAGATTTCTCGAAATGAGGGAAAAGTTAAAAGACGAACAGTACCCTTGCTTGTGTCTGTTCGGTAGCGACGGTTGGGTACGGCGTAAAGCTGTGGCTAACGTTTGCGACGCGCTAAACATTACAGACGACGGTTTTAGCGTGGACTATCTAGACAATCCTTCATTTGACGATATCAAACTTGCTTGCATAACGGCTGCGCTTTTTAGTCAAGTAAAAGTCGTTGTATGCGAAAACTTTATTGTGCCTTTCGGGTTTAAGCAACAAACCTTTAAAAGCGATTTGCGCCGACTGTTGGTCGGTTGGGACGGTAGTTTTTGCCTAGTGTTTACAACGGACTCGGACAAGGGTTTTGACGTTGAAGGCGTGGAAAAGGTCAACTGCAACAAACTCGATCGGGACAGCATATGCAAATGGATAATAAGCTACGGCAAAAAGCAGCAAGTTGTAATTGAACGCAGCGTAGCGGATAGGCTTGCGCAGTATTGTTTAAACGATATGTCGCGCATTTCCGTCGAAACTCAAAAACTTATCGATTACGGCGAAGTGTCGTTTGACAGCATCGAACAACTTGTTCACAAGGATGCCGAATACGTTGTATACGATTTGTCCCAAGTAATTGCAAAACGAAACGTATCACGAGCAGTGGAACTGTATCGCGGTTTAGTGTCTTGCGGTGAAGAGCCGCGTGCTTTGTTCGGGCTGTTGTACAATTTTTACCGTAGGGCGTACTACGTAAAAACCACATCGGGTTCTAACGAAGATTTGGCAAATCTGTTGGGTGTAAAGCCCGCCGCAATTGAATTTGCCAAGCAAGCCGCCGCCCGCTATAAGGCAATGCAATTAAAAAATGCGTTAGAACTTTTTGAACAGGCGGATAACAAAATTAAATCTTTTGTGGATGAAAACGAAGTTATGAATATTTTGATAATGCAATTAGTTGCAATTTAACGGAGGTTTTGCGTTGTTTAATAAATTAAAGGCAAACTATAACTTGTCTAACATATTGGTAAGGATATTTTTTGTTTTGGCAGTAATGCTGTCAACTTGGCAAAGTATGTTGGGTACGGTTCACTTTATGTATTTAGGTGTGTCGGCAGAAATGTTGGCGCAATTAAACGGTGGAGCAAAACTTGCAATAGCGTTGACGTCGTCGGCGGTATTGGGAGTAGTGCTTATGTTCGTAACGCCGTTTCTTACGGGACTGTTTTTGAATGTTGCAAAGATATACAGCGTTCCGCGTGCCGAGTATTGCTTGATTGCTAGCCTGTATTGCGCAACAGGTTTTTTCATTAACGGACTGCTTAATTTGATTAACTTAATTACTCCCGTATTTATGGTGTGGGGCGGAGTTATCTTTCCCTTTATCATAACGTTAGGGTGTTTTGTATCGTTTTATGCCGTTACAAGCAAGATGTATTTTAACGACGTTACTAAAGTGCATTATTTTAAATGCTTGTTTATTGTTGCGCTTGTAGTGCTTTTCTTGGAGGTTATATGAAAAAAGTTTTATTGTTGATTATAACCTTAATTGTAGCAATGACTTGCGGTACGTTAAACGTAGCGTATGCCGAAACACAAAACGACGGCAATACTAGCGTCGATTACAAGCAAGATTTCGCTTATACGTTCATTCAAGAGTTTACCCAAAAATATCCCGACCGTAAAGCGGGAATAGCGGTTAATGACGTTTGGGGATCTAATCTTGCAGAGCCGACGTTACAAGGCTATTTGAGACAAAAACTTGTCGAAACGTCTAATGGAACAATTGCGGCTAAGGACGTTACGTACCAAGCGTTCAGCATTACCGACATTAACAAGGGGTATAACATTCAAGCGCGTTTGGATAAGGCTGGAACGGATAAACAGGTAATAATAGGCGCGCATTACGATAGCGACGGTAACGGCGCAAACGACAATGCAAGCGGAGTTGCGGCATTGCTTAAAGTTTTGTCTTATTTATCCAAAGACGTCACTAAATTGTCTTGCGACATTGTGTTCGTACTGTTTGACGGCGAAGAGTTGGGCATGACGGGTTCATACAGTTACGTTGGACAGATGTCCGAAACGGAAAAGGAAAACACTTTGTTAATGGTAAATATGGACAGCATCGCAAACGGCGACAATTTGTACGTGTGGTGCGAAAATAAGCATACCGATTTGGCTGATTTGATATTGAGCAAAAACGGAAAACTTACCGAAAAGCCATATGCTAAGGGTACCTACAATATAGACAGCGGTAACGGTTACGGATATTTGGAAATACCGCAAAATTCCGACCAAACGCCGTTTAGAATAGCGGGTATACCTACTGCGTTGTTCTTTTCGGGTACGTATTCGTCAAGTCCTTGGAATTATGCCGAAAGTACCGACCCTGCAAAAAATTCTATGAATACGTCGGCAGATACTTTGGAAAATATGGATAAGTATAACGGGGCGGAATTTATAGCAAAAATAAACGCAACTGCGGATGCAATATGCAAAACTATCCTTGACGAGAATTTTGTGACGGTTGCAACGGCACAACGCAGTCAACTTGTAAATTTAAAAGTTTTGGGTAATTCTTGGTGGGCAAGTCTTATATGCGGCGTTGTATTTATCGCTGTATTGGTATTCGGTTTGTTGTATTACCGTAAATTGCAAAAAGGCGCAATATTAGGTACTGCGGAAATTAAAAACAACAAAGTATTTAGTACGCCCGATGCCGAAGATATTTTTTCTTTTGACGATAAAAAATCGACAGACAAAAAACCGTCGGTAGAAGACATATTTACTTTTGACGATAAAGATAAAAAATAATTAAACTATGAAAAAACGGATAGTATCTTTAAAACCTTGGATATTTTGGCTTATCTATGCAGGTGTAATTGCAGTCACAATTGCGATAGACCAACTTACAAAACACTTTATAGAAATAGCGGTAGCGGAAAACGGTCGTATACGTATAATCGGCGATTGGTTAACCCTTACTTGGACAACTAACGACGGGGCGACGGGCGGTATATTTCAAAACTTCGAAGGACGTCATATTTTGTTTTTTGTAATGACCTTGATAGGACTGCCGATTTTCGGATATATGTTATGGCGCAGCCGTACGCGCAGCGTATGGGGGCAGGTCGCCTTTTCCTTTATGATAGGCGGAACAATCGGAAACGCTATCGACAGGTTGTTTTTGGTTGAAGAAGGCGGAAAATTCTTTTCGGGAGCGGTACGCGACTTTGTTCAAGTACAACACTTTTTCGGCATATTCAATATGGCGGACAGTTTCCTTGTCGTCGGCGTAATATTGGCACTGCTTGCAATTGTAGTGTTCGACCCGGACAGCCTTGTCGCTTCGATTATTGCCGAACGCAAGCAAGGCAAAGCCGAACCGCAAAATGTTCAAACTGATAACGGCGTTACAAAAAACGACGAAAGCGCAAACGACGACGTTGAAAATACAACCGCGGAGAAAACCGATGAGGATAATTAATATCGTTTGCGAAGCGGATTGCCGCAGACTGGATTCGTTTGTTTCGGATAACAGCGGTTTAACGCGTAGTCACGTCCAAAAGTTAATTGAAGCGGGTGCGGTGACGGTTGACGGCAATACGGCAAAAAAGGCTTCGTCTGACGTTAAGCAGGACAGTGCGGTGGTGGTTACTTTACCCGACGAAGTGGAACTAAACATTCCCGCACAAGATATACCGCTTGATATTGTATACGAGGACGCCGACCTTGCCGTTATTAACAAACAGCAGGGGCTGACGGTTCACCCCGCAAACGGTGTTTATACCGATACGCTTGTTAACGCATTGCTTTACCGTATTAAGGATTTGTCGGGTATAAACGGCGTGTTGCGCCCCGGTATCGTACATAGACTGGACAAGGATACTAGCGGTTTGTTGGTAATTGCCAAAAACGATTTTGCCCACGTCGAATTGCAAAAGCAAATTCAATCAAAGCAATGCCGCCGAATTTATATGGCGTTACTCGAAGGCGTAGTAAAGGAAGATAGCGGAATTGTAAACAAGCCTATCGGTAGGAGTTTTACCGACCGTAAAAAAATGGACATTGTTCCAGACGGACGTAATGCCGAAACGCATTTCGAAGTGGTAGAACGGTTTTCGAAGTATACATTGGTTCGCTTTGAACTTAAAACGGGACGGACGCACCAAATACGCGTGCATGCTGCAAAATGTATGCTTCATCCCGTTGTCGGCGACAAAACGTACGGCTATAAAAATTGCCGTTTTAACCTTGGCGGACAGTTATTACACGCGCAAACATTGATGTTTACGCATCCGACTACTGGCGAATATATGAGCTTTTCGTCCCCGTTGCCGGATTATTTCCAACGGGTGTTGACTGTCCTTAAAAACAAAACTTGAAAGTAATAATGATTAATTAGCAATAACGTAAGGCTTAACTGCTGTTACTGTATGGGGTATCTTTATGAAAAATTTACTTTCGCTTATGGATATGAGCAAAAGGGATATAAATAACATTATCGAAGTTGCAACTCAAATGCGCCGAATTGTGCAAAACAATTACAAAAAAGGTCCGCAGCTTATAGGAAGTACGGTTGCGGGCGTATGGGAAGCACCGTCTGTTTCGAGTACGGCGTTTAATTTGGGAGTTAACTATTTGTCAGGCTCGTTTTGTCCCGTTTTTGCTTCGGACGATATGTTGGAACAGTGCCAAGTGTTCGACAGTATGGGCGTTAACGCAGTTGTGCTATCTTGCAAAAACGACCGTCTTTTAGACGTTTTTGCTTCGCAAAGCCGTTGCAGCGTAATTAACGGCGGTACGTTGCAATACGATCCGATAGGGGTTTTGGCGGATCTTATGGCAATAAATGGCCGTATGGACAGTTTGCAGAACTTAACCGTTGTCGCCGTCGGCAATAAAGACGTAAACCGAATTAACGAACTTACGTATTGCTTGCAGCAGTACGGCTCGACATTGGTGTGGTACCTGCCTAAAAGCGATACCGAAACGGTAAGGAAAGGCATTGTGGTAAACAACGCCGAAGCGGCATTTTCGGGCGCGGATGCGGTAATCGACATTGGACTTACGCCGTTTTCCGATATGGAACAATACTACGGCGCTTCGGGAGGCATACCTGAAAGTCTGATGGATAAGGCGCGCATAAACTGTCCGTTGCTTGGTTGCCGTACCATAGTCGACCGCATAGGCGTGCGCAATTATTCTAACAGTATTGCAAGCGCGCGCGATTGCTGTTACGTATCGGTTGCAATGGCAGTGCTGTACTTGGTTCATAAAAATTAAACAAAATTCAGTAATAAATTTAATGCCGAGTTCAATTGCAGAACTCGGCATTTTGCGTATAAAACTATTAAGATTAAGCGAACCTGTATTTTACGTTTAAGTTAAAATTTTGATTAATTTTGCAGTTCCGAAACATGGCGGTTGGGGTTAACTAAAATTGTTTGGTAAGTAGGGTAAATAACAAAACCTAACGGCGCCTTTGGCGGTTTTTTTACGTTTGATTTTAATGTATAGTCGACGGGAATTTTTGTTCCGCCGTTTGCCTGCGAATAGTACGCGCAAATTTCCGCCGCCCTTATTACCGTTTCTAACGGAATGTCGCCTGCTTTGTCGTTTACAATCAAAACGTGGGACGAATGTATTTTTTGCGTATGCAACCACATATCGCTAGGCTTGGCTATTTTAAACGTTACATAGTTATTTTGCGCATTATTTTTGCCTACGTACACCGTATAACCGTCAATTGAATACCGTAACGGTTTTAGCGGAGTTTCGGTTTTTGTGCGTTTAATTTGTTTTTCTTTTATTAGTCCGATAGATATAAGTTCTTCCTTTATTTGCTGCAAATCGTCGGAATTGTTGCAATATTTCAAACTGTTTTTGATTGTCGACAAGTAGTCGAGCAACGCTTGGTTTTCTTCTACCAGTTTGCTGTTGTGCTCGGCGGAAGATTTTAGTTTTCTGTACTTTTTGTAATAGGTTTGCGCGTTTTGTTGAGCGGTTAGATTTTTGTCTAACGGAATAGTTACTTCGGTATTATCGTAGTAATTAAAGCAAGTAAAACTATCCTTTAACGGCGTTATTTGCCATAGGTTGGATAAAATCAAGTCGCCGTACTGTTTGTATGTTTCGCGGCTTTCCGCTTCCAGCACGCTTTGACGCTGTATTGCAAGTTTTTTTTCAATGCGGGAAATTGCATTTTTTACAACGGTGGAAACCGACTTGGATTTGCTTGCAAAACGCTGTGCTTGGTCTAGCAAAAAGTAGTAGTTGTCGTGTGCTTCGTTTAAAGTTGAGTAATAGACTTTTTCGCCTTTTACCGACAAGTAATCAAACGGGCAAACGTCTATAGGCGTGCCGTCGCGTAAGACTACGTTCGGACTGGGATTTGACAAACTGTCGCGGTAACGTTTTATTCCGTTTAAAACTTTGGCGTTGTTTACAGCGGTGTGATCGTTTTCGTCAAGTCCTACAATCATTTCGTTTACGGTTGCTTGCGAAACTCCAAGCAAAGTTTCGGGTAAATTTTTGCGTAGGGGAAGCGTGGTTCGAGCAAGGTATTCGGCAACTTTTTCGGTGTCGAACGGAACAATTTTTTGTTGCGGCAAAAAGAAACCGTATTTTGCGCCGTTCATAATTATGCGCTTGCTGTCAAGGTCTTGCGGCAAGTGTTTTATGCTGTCTAAAACTATGTGGTTTTCGTCCGCAAGAATTATGTTCGACGTTTTGCCCGTCAATTCGAATATTAAAAACATTTGACGTTTGTAACCTAATTCGTCGCAAACCGACAAAGTAAATTCCAAAACTCGTTCGTAGGGCATTTGTTCGATGTTGACGACAGCGGCGTTGGTTATGTGTTTGCGCAACAGCATACAAAATGACGGCGCGGTTTTCGGATTGTCGAATACTGCCGTCGTTAAATGAATCCTGTTTACTCCCGCGTTGGACGAAATTATCAGTTTGTATGTCTGTTTGTTAAAAATAAACAAAACTATTTCGTCCTTTTCGGGCTGATATATTTTTGTGATTTTTCCGCCGATTAACGTATCTGCAAATTCCTTTGTCAATACCGACAGACTTAAAGCGTCATATGCCATAGTAAGTACATTGTAGCATTGTTAAAATGCGTTGTCAATGCAAAAAAACGTTTGCTAAATTTGTTTGGTTATGATATAATACTAAACGAATTATGTCCTAGGAGGAATACAATGAAATACACGCAAAATAAGGAAGTCAACACTTTAACCGTAACCTTTAAAATGGATACAACCGAATGGGCTGTATTCGACCGTAAAGCATACGATCAAAATAAGGGCAAGTACAATGTTCCCGGTTTCCGCAAGGGACACGTACCTAAAAACGTTTTGGAACAAAGATACGGCAAAGGACTTTTCTTTGAAGATGCGCTTTACTTGGCTGCACAAGAATATTATACCGAATTTTTGGATAAAAATAAAAAGGTTGAACCTGTTTCCCGTCCGTCTATTGACGATAAATCCATCAAAATGGATGATAAGGGGGTGACCTTTGCGGTAGTCGTTACCGTTCGTCCCGAAGTTAAACTCGGCGCTTACAAAGGACTTACTGTCGAAAAGGCAAAAGTTCAAAAAGTTAAACCTGCCGATATCGATGCCGAACTTGACAAAGTTCGCGAACGTAACGCCCGTTTTGTTGAAATTACCGACAGAGCGGTTCAAGACGGCGATCAAGTAAATCTTGACTACTGCGGAAAGGTCGACGGAGTAGCGTTTGAAGGCGGAACTGCCGAAAAACAATCTCTTACTATCGGTTCGCATACGTTTATCGAAGGTTTCGAAGAACAACTTGTCGGAATGAACATCGGCGAAACTAAGGATATCAACGTTACATTCCCTGCGGAATACCATTCGGAACAACTTGCAGGCAAGCCCGCAGTATTTACCGTTACTATTAACGGCATTACCAAAAAGGAATTGCCCGAACTGGACGACGAATTTGCAAAGGATGTTTCGGAATTTTCCACATTGAAGGAGTACAAGGACGATATCAAAAAGACTATTGCCGAAAGATATCAAAAAGACGCCGACAACAAGGACGAAAGCAAGTTGGTCGAAACAGTTGTCGATAATACCGAAATCGACGTACCCGACGTTATGATTGAGGAACAAATCGATCAATATATCGAAGACTTTAAATATCAGCTTTCGTATCAAGGTTTAAACTTGGACAATTACTTTAAGTATACCGAAACAACAATGGAGCAGCTCCGCGAAACTCACCGCGAGCGCGCTAAAAAAGCAGTACGCACAAGATTGGTATTTGAAGAAATAGTTAAGGCGGAAAAGATTAAAGCGTCGGCAAAAGCCGTCGAAGCAAAAATCAAAGAGTACGCCGAGCGTATTAATCAACCTTACGAAGCAATAAAGGATCAACTTCGCGAAGAAGACAAGTATTACTTTGAAAACCAAGTCATTACTGATGCGCTTATTGCATTGTTGAAAAAAGAAAACACTTTGGCATAAAACGTTAACAACGTCGGGTAAAATATAATATTTGCCCGACGTCTATTTTAATAAGGAGTTTAATATGACATTAGTACCTATGGTCGTAGACCGTACCGAAAGCGGCGAAAGAAGTTTTGACATTTATTCGCGTTTGCTTGAAGACCGCGTAATATTTTTGTCCGGTCCTATTAATACCGACATTGCCAACTTGGTGGTAGCGCAGCTGATTTATTTGGAATCCAAGGATCCCACTAAGGACATCTCGCTGTATATCAACAGCCCCGGCGGCGAAGTGGTAGCGGGTATGGCAATTTACGACACAATGAATTATATCCGTTGCGACGTATCTACAATATGCATAGGTATGGCAGCGTCTATGGGGGCGTTTTTGCTGTCAAGCGGAACGAAAGGTAAGCGGTATGCTTTGCCCAATTCCGAAATTATGATTCACCAAGTGTTGGGCGGAGCGCAAGGTCAGGCTTCGGACGTAGAAATACAAACAAAACAGCTGTTGAAATTAAAAAAGAAATTAAATTCTATTTTAGCTGAAAATACGAATAAAACAATTGAACAAATTGAAAAAGATACGGACAGAGACAACTATCTGTCTGCTCAGGAAGCCTTGGAATACGGCATAGTAGACCAAGTGTTTTACACCCGAAAGTAAATTTTAGGACTATTATTTGAGGATTAACAATGCAAACATGTTCTTTTTGCGGTAAAAGCGAAGACAGCGTAAAAAAACTTTTAGCGGGCCCGTCGGGCGTATGTATTTGCGATGAATGCGTCGAAACGTGTATGTCTATTTTGGAATACGAAATAGACAACGAAATTGACGATAAACTGGATATTAAGTTGCTTAAACCCGCCGAAATCAAGGCGGAACTGGATAAATACGTAGTAGGTCAGGAAGACGCTAAACGCGCGCTGTCTGTTGCGGTATATAACCATTACAAGCGTATTTTGAGCAAGTCTGACGAAGACGATGACGTCGAATTGGAAAAAAGCAATATTTTAATGCTTGGACCTACCGGTTGCGGCAAAACACTTCTAGCTAAAACTCTTGCCAAAATCCTTGACGTTCCGTTTGCCGTTGCCGATGCAACGACGCTTACCGAAGCAGGGTATGTTGGCGACGACGTGGAAAATATATTGCTTAAACTTATTCAAGCTGCCGATTATAATATAGAAAAGGCAGAAAAAGGCATAATTTATATCGACGAAATAGATAAAATAGCCAAAAAGTCCGAAAACGTTTCCATTACGCGGGACGTTTCCGGCGAAGGCGTGCAGCAAGCGTTGCTTAAAATAATCGAAAGTACGGTTGCAAATGTTCCCCCGCAAGGCGGTCGCAAACATCCGCAAGCGGAAACTATCCCGATTGATACAACAAATATTTTGTTTATTTGCGGCGGTGCGTTTGTAGGGCTGGAAAAAATAGTTGAAAAACGTCAACAAGGCGCAGGGCTTGGTTTCGGTAACCAAATCAAAAGCGTCGAAGAAATCGATCACGCCGAACTCGTTAAAAAAATACAGCCTCAGGACTTTATTAAATTCGGTCTTATTCCCGAATTTGTGGGCAGGCTGCCTATTACCGTCGGTTTGTCGCCGTTAAACGAGGAAGCGTTGGTTAAAATTTTGACCGAGCCTAAAAATTCCCTTGTCAAACAGTATAAAAAACTGTTTAAAATGGACGACATCGATTTGGAATTCGACAATGATGCTATTGTTGCAATTGCGCAAAAATCAATTGCTTTAAAGACGGGTGCGCGCGGATTGCGTTCGGTGTTGGAATCGGTTATGCAAAGTTGTATGTATGAAGCGCCGTCAATGGGAAATGTCGACAAAGTGCGCATTACAAAACAAAGCGTGGAAGGAGCTAAACAGCCTAAAATATCGCGTCGTGCAAGTTAATGGCAATAATTTGCTTTAAATTATACAAACTAATGAAAAACATCTATGAGGTACACATTGACACAATATGATAATTTGCCTGTGTTGGCAATGAGAGGAAACTTTTTCTTTCCTAATATACGCGCAAAAGTAGAAGTGGCAAGGGATATATCCCGTAACGCTATTAAATACGCATTGGATAACGGCGGTAAATTTTTTATGGTAAGTCAACTTGACGGCGTAAAAAGTTTGCCCAATTCTGCTGCGGATTTGTATCAAGTGGGCGTTGTTGCGGAAATAGCTTCGGTCGAAAGCGCAACAAGCGAATCGACGGTAGTTATAACCCGAACATTGGAAGCCGCGAAAGTAGTTAATATGACTATGGGCGAAAAATTGATTTTTGCAAGCGTTCAAACTTTGGATTACACTTGCCAAAACAATTCCGAAACACGCGCTTGGTTTGACGAAACAATTAAATGTATTACTAAACTTGCCGATATAGACAAGAATATTAAAAAGACCGAAATTAAAAACTTTACAAATTCCCCCGATATCGATTACCTTGCTTTTACTAATTTGGTGGCAAATGAAATAGTAACCCGTCTGCCGTTTAGACAAGCAATATTGGAAGATACGTCCATCGAAAGCAGAATGGAACGTATTTGCGTTTATATTGAGGGCGAATTGGAACTTGTCAAGGTGGAAAAGCGTATTGCCAACCGCGTAAAGGATCAAGTTCAAGACGGTCAAAAGGAATACTATTTGCGCGAGCAAATGAAAGCCATATCCGCCGAACTCGGTGACGACGCTAACGAAAAACAAGACTATTTGGACAAAATTAAAGCAAGCGGTATGCCCGAGGAAGTCGCTAATAAAGCGAATAAGGAATTGTCGCGTCTTGCAAAAATGTCGCCGACGTCACCCGATGCAGCCGTTATACGCAATTATTTGGATTGGCTGTGCGACGTGCCATGGTCGAAGGAATCTGTCGACAACAAGGATTTAGTACGCGCAAGGCAAATCCTTGACGAAGACCATTACGGCTTGGAAAAGATTAAGGATAGGATAATAGAGTATCTTGCGGTAATGCAGTTGACGGGCAAACTTAACGGACCTATTTTGTGTTTTGTAGGTCCTCCGGGGGTGGGCAAAACGTCCATTGTTAAAAGTATTGCAAGGGCGCTTGACCGTAAATACTTGCGCGTAAGTCTGGGCGGCGTGCGCGACGAAGCGGAAATCCGCGGTCACCGCCGTACGTACGTGGGCGCAATTCCCGGCAAAATTATCTATATGATGAAGCAAGCGGGGTGCATTAATCCCGTATTGCTACTGGACGAAATCGACAAGATGGGTAAAGACAATAGGGGCGATCCAGCAAGCGCAATGTTGGAAGTGTTGGATCCCGAACAGAATTTCAGTTTTACCGACCACTTTATGGAAGTGCCGTACGACTTGTCAAAAGTTTTGTTTGTGTGTACTGCAAATGCTACCGACGATATTCCCGAACCGTTGCTTGACCGTATGGAAGTGATAGAACTGTCGGGATATACCGAATTAGAAAAAGTGGAAATTGCCAATAAATTTTTACTTAAAAAGAATATGGCATTGCACGGGATTCCCGACGGCGCAATCGAAATTTCCGACGAAACGTACGGTAAAATAGTGGAACGCTATACAAGCGAATCTGGCGTACGTAACCTTGAACGTCAAATTGCAACGATTTGCCGTAAAGTTGCGCTTAAACTTGTTTCGACAAAGGAAACTAAAATTACCGTTACTCCCGACAATTTACGTGAATTTTTAGGGGCTGAACGCAACCGCGACGAAATGGGTGTTATCCCTGATACCGTAGGTTCCGCCCGCGGACTTGCTTGGACGCGCGTAGGCGGCGTAACGTTAAACGTTGACGCTACGTTGTTCCAAGGTAAAGGCGAAGTGCAGTTGACCGGAAATTTAGGCGACGTTATGAAGGAATCTGCCCGTACGGCAATATCTCTTGTAAAGAGCCTTGCCGATGAGTACGGTATAGATAAATCGGTATTCGAAAAAACGGATATTCACATTCACGTGCCGGAAGGCGCAATACCTAAGGACGGTCCGTCCGCAGGTATAACTATGGCAACGGTCGTAATGTCGGCGTTTAGCGGAAAACCCGTTTCGGGCAAAGTTGCAATGACAGGGGAAATTACTCTGCGCGGAAAAGTGTTGCCGATAGGCGGACTTCGCGAAAAGACGCTTGCCGCTTACCGCATAGGTATACGCAAGGTAATTATACCTAAGGATAACGAACGCGACTTGGAGGAAATTCCCAAGGAAGTTCGCGATAATATTCAATTTGTTTTGGCGGAAGACATTGCAACCGTCTACGCTAACGCATTGGTTTAAACAAAGGAAAAATTAAATGGTTATTAAAAAAGCCTCATATGTTAAAGGAGCGGCTAAGTGCGAACAGTGTATAGTGTCGGATATTCCGCAATTGGCGGTGGCGGGCAAATCGAACGTGGGCAAAAGCAGTTTTATAAACTACCTTGTCAACGACGGCAAACTTGCCCGCACGTCCAAACTGCCCGGTCGAACGCGCCTTATAAATTATTTTTTAATTAACGACGGCGAACCGACGGAATTTTTGCTTGCCGATTTACCCGGCTACGGATTTGCTAAGGTGTCGGACGCCGAAAAGTTAAAATGGGCGGATTTGTTGGAAAAATATCTTGCCCGCGAAAAACAATTAAAACACGTATTTTTTTTGGTAGATATTCGTCACGATCCTACCAAAGACGACGTTACTATGTATAACTACTTGTTTAAAAACAATGTGCCTTATACGATAGTTGCCACTAAGGCGGATAAAGTTTCCAAAAGTCAAGTAAAAAACCGACTTCGCAGTATTGCCAATTTTTTAAAGGTTGGCGAAGGAAATATTATTGCAGTATCATCTACTAACAAAACGGGCAAGGAAGCAGTGCTTGACCGCATTGAAAAAGTGTTGCAATCTACAAATGAATTGTCCGACTATTAAGTCGGACTTTTTAGTTTTTAACTTTTGCTGTAAAATTGAATTGGCAAGCGTTAAAAAAGTATTCTGCATAAATTTTTCAAGTGTATAAATTATATTTATAAAGTTAAAAAAGAATGTGCAAAAAGTTGTATTTATTATTGTAAATATGGTAAAATATTATCGGTCGTATCTTGGAAGAGAGCGATACTACATATTTTTATATCTTTTTACCGATTAAAAAAGATATTCGTACTGCGTGCAGACGAAATTGAGGTTTTTATGGTAAACTATGACAACAAAGCGCTTAAAGTAGCGCGATATGCAATTATGCTTGCGATAATTTTTGTCGCAACTTTGTTAGACAGAGCCATAACCATAGGCTTGCCTATTGCGGGCGCAACGGTGGAATTACTTGTCACTTTTGCGTTATGCTTTTTGTTCGATTCGTGGATAGACGGATTTTTGGCAAGCGTATTTATGGGGCTGTCTTCTTTTATTTTAGCATTTCCGTTTGCTAAAATTGCTTCGCAAAATCCGTTGATATCAATTGTTCCCAGATTATTTGTAACGATTGCGGCATTTTGCGTATACAAGTTAATTTTGTTGGCAACAGGCAAAATGCGCAATAAAATAATAGGTCAAGCAATTGCAATGGTTATTGCAACTTTTGTCGGGTTGATAACAAATACAATATTGTATATGGGCGCGCTAACGCTGTTTACCGACGCTTACGGCTCGTTGGTTACAGCTTTGCAAGCGGTAGTTATTGTAAATATTTTGCCCGAATATCTTGTTGCGTTATTAGGTGTGTCGCCGTTGGTTTTAGGTGTGCGACGTGGGCTTAAATTGGGTATAGACGGTAACAATTGGAAGTTGGCGCTTGCAAACGACGCTGATATCAAAGGCGATATAAATGGTGATGCGGCTGTTGTAAACGGCAATGATACGCCAACAAGTAATATTGAAATTGCAAAAGATAAGGAAGATAAACAATGATTTTAGCAGTCGATATCGGTAACACAAATATTAAAATAGGTCTTTTTGAAGAAAGCGGCAAACTGCGCAATTCGTTTAAAATGTCTACCGACGTTAAGCGTACAAGCGACGAATACGTTGCACTGTTGTTGCAATTATTGAGCCATTCCAAAATAGACGAAAAGTCGATTAAAGGCGCAATAGTATCATCGGTTATTCCGCAACTCGACTATACGTTTACAAATGTAATAAACTATGTTTTCGGCGTAAAACCGTTGATAGTGGGCGTGGGCGTAAAAACCGGACTTGCCATACGTTACGACTTCCCTAGGGAATTAGGCAGCGACCGAATTATCACTTGCGTTGCCGCTTCTAAGCAATACGGAGCTCCCTTAATTTTGGTTGACTTCGGGACGGCAACAACTTATAACGTCGTTAACGGACGCAAGGAATTTATCGGCGGAGCAATAACTTTGGGACTAAAATCCACAATAGAAAGCCTTGCCGACTGTACGGCGAAATTACCTAATGTCGAACTGGAAACGCCTAAAAAAGTGGTGGCGCAGTCGACGGGAAAAGCCATTCAAAGCGGAGTTATTTACGGAGCGGTAGGACAAGTCAAATATATGATTGACCGCATTAAAAGCGAAACAGGACTTTACGACGCACAAGTCATTGCTACGGGAGGTCTGTCGCATATTGTAAACGACGTTGAACCGTTGTTCGACCATATCGATCGCGAATTGTCCCTTAAAGGCTTGTACGAAATTTATACTCTTAACAATTAGTCTTAAAATAAAGGTTTAACCGACATTTGTTTGTTAAACCTTTATTATGGTATTATAAAAATAATGTTGAAAGTTCTAACACTTATTGACGTTATTGATATTTAATGGTTAATTCTATTTTAACGTTAAAACAGGATAAATCTAATTGACAATTTTTGCAACTCGTTGTAAAATATTGACGAACAATTGTTCTAAAATATATTTGTAAAAGGAAGCGTATGGATTTTAAACTTCATTCCAAATACAAACCTTGCGGCGATCAACCGCAAGCAATAGACAAGCTTACGCAAGGCGTGCGCGACGGACTTAGTACTCAGGTTTTGCGTGGAGTAACCGGCAGCGGTAAAACGTTTACAATGGCAAACGTTATTGCTAACCTTAACCGTCCCGCTCTTGTAATATGTCACAACAAAACGCTTGCGGCGCAACTTTGTAACGAGTTTAGAGAGTTTTTTCCCGAAAACCGCGTGGAGTTTTTTGTAAGTTACTACGATTACTATATGCCCGAAAGTTACATTCCCGCAAGGGACTTGTATATTGAAAAGGAAATAGATACCAACGACGAAATCGAGCGTCTGCGCAATAGCGCCACTTGCAGTTTGTTTGAGCGTCGCGATACGATAGTTGTCGCCAGCGTTTCGTGTATATACGGTTTGGGCGCGCCCGACGAATATTTTAGGCTGAGCCTTTCGTTGCGTCCCGGTGACAATTTGTCGCGTGAAACGGTCATACGCAAACTTATTGCCATTCAATATGTCCGTAACGATATGGACTTCCACCGTGGCACGTTCCGAGTGCGCGGCGACATTTTGGAAGTGTTCCCTTCTTGGTATTCCGACCATGCTGTGCGCATCGAGTTTTGGGGCGACGAAGTGGAAAAAATTACCGAAATAGACGCTTTGACGGGCAATTCGATAGCCAATTTGTTGCACTTTATGGTTTATCCCGCTACGCAGTATGTTGTTGAAGGCGTAACTATGGAAAACGCTATCGAGCGCATAAAAGCCGATATGGAAAACGAAGCGGAATACTTTAATTCCGTCAATAAACTTGTTGAAGCCCAACGCTTAAAGCAACGCGTATCGTACGATATCGAAATGATGCAGGAAATGGGCTATTGCAGCGGTATTGAAAATTATTCGCGCTATTTTGACGGTCGTGACGTGGGGCAACCGCCGTATACTCTTATGGATTACTTTCCCGACGACTTTGTAACGTTCATTGACGAAAGCCATATGACTATTCCGCAAATACGCGGAATGTACAACGGCGACAGGGCGCGCAAGGTTAACCTTGTAGGTTACGGCTTCCGTATGCAAAGCGCATTTGATAACCGTCCTTTAACGTTTGACGAATTCGATTCGAAGCTGGGTCAACTTGTTTGCGTGTCGGCAACTCCCGCCGAATACGAAATTAACCGAGCCGACAATATTGTCGAACAACTTATCCGTCCTACGGGACTGCTCGATCCTAGCGTAGAAGTGCGCAAAGTGGAAGGTCAAATAGACGATTTGTTGTCCGAAATTCACAAGGTAGTAGACGAAGAACACGGCAGGGTGTTAGTTACTACTCTTACTAAACGTATGGCGGAAAGTCTTACGGACTTTTTAGCAAAACACGACGTCAAAGTAAAATATATGCACTCCGATATAGACACTTTGGAACGCGTGGAAATCGTAAGCGGACTTAAAAAGGGCGAATTTGACGTTTTAGTGGGTATTAACTTGCTGCGTGAAGGTTTGGATATGCCGCAGGTTAGACTTGTCGCTATTTTGGATGCGGATAAGGAAGGTTTCTTGCGCAGCGATACGGCGCTTATTCAAACGATAGGCCGTGCCGCTCGTAACGCCGACGGTAGGGTTATTATGTATGCCGACGTTATGACGGACAGTATGAAACGCGCCATAGGCGAAACTAACCGCCGCAGACAAATTCAAAACGAGTACAATGTCGAGCACAATATTATTCCCAAAACAATCGAGCACTTTGTGGAAAACACTTTGGAAATTTCTCAAAAAGCCGACAGTAAGATGTCTGTTAAGGATTTGGAACGCGAAATCGACAATGTGACCGAACGTATGAAAACCGCTGCCAATCAGTTGGATTTTGAAAAGGCGATATTACTGCGTGAAGAAGTGGTTAAACTTACAAAACAGTTGGAGCGAGAGCGCCGCCGAAAAGCAAAGAAATAACATTGAGATAAACTATAAAATAATAATGAAAATTTATAAAAATGATAACAATATATAAATCAGGCAGACAATTTTTAAGCGACAACAAAGATGTGCTAACAAATTATCCGTTGGAAACAGTATTTTTTAAAGCGAACGCCAAATATATCGAGCAAACTAATAGCAATAATTTTTTAATAAAAGTAACCGACGGCAATAAATTTTTGATTGCGGTACACAATGCCGACTACCCTATGGTGCTTTTCGGCGATAAATCTTTGTGTGTCGAATTTGCCCGCAAAGCATACCAATTACAATTGACATTTAACAAACTTTTAGGCGCAAAAGATACTTGCGAATCGTTTTTGAACGAGTACGAAAAAATTGCAAAGTGTTCGAGTGTAATCAACCACGCAATGGATATTATGCGGTGCGACAAAGTTTTGACCGATAATGTTGACGGCGTTGAAACGGCTACGGAAAAGGATATTGACGAACTGGCGGAGTTGAGCGTTGTATTTACTAAGGAAGCGCTTGGCGATGACCTTGATATTAGCGAAGTTAAAAACAGTATATGCAATTATTTGGCAAATTTCCGTCTTATACGTTGCGACGGTAAAATCGTATCGTTTGCAACAAAGAAACGCGAAACGGAAAATTTGGCGTGCGTTACAGACGTTTATACTTTGCCTGCATACCGCGGACAAGGCTTGTCTTGCAAAATAATTACTGCGTTGACAAAACAAATAATTGCCAGCGAAAAGTTACCGTATTTATTTGTAGACAAAACAAACCCCGTATCAAACCATTTATATACCAAAATAGGGTATACCTATGTTGTTGCACAATACGAAATAAAACTAATACGTTAGGTTATATATGAAAGATATAGTTATAAAAAATGCAAAGGAAAACAATTTAAAAAGCGTAAGTTTGACAATTCCGCGCGACAAACTTGTGGTATTTACAGGACTGTCGGGCAGCGGCAAGTCGTCGCTTGCGTTCGATACGATTTTTGCCGAAGGGCAACGCAGATATGTGGAAAGTCTGTCGGCGTATGCAAGACAATTTTTGGGACAAATGGACAAGCCCGACGTAGAAAGTATCGAAGGGCTGTCCCCCGCGATATCTATCGACCAAAAAACCACATCGTCCAATCCCCGTTCAACGGTAGGTACCGTTACGGAAATTTACGATTACTTGCGTTTGCTGTACGCCCGCATAGGCGTCCCGTATTGTCCGCATTGCGGATTGGAAATTACAAAAACGGGCGTGGATCAAATATGCGACAGGGTAATGACTTTGCCCGAAGGTACTAAGTTGCAAATTCTTGCACCGATAGTACGCGGACGTAAAGGGGAGTACTCTAAGCAATTTGAACAACTTAAACGTCAAGGTTTTGTGCGCGTAATCGTCGACGGCAATATGTATACGTTGGATGAAGAAATTAAACTCGAAAAAAACAACAAGCACAATATTAGCGTTGTCATAGACCGTTTGATAGTAAAACCCGAAATGAACACGCGTTTGTCGGACAGTATCGAAACGGCGTTAAAACTAGCCGACGGTCTGGTTGTTGTTTCGGCGGACGGTACGGATACGACATATTCCAATAAATTTGCCTGTCCCGAATGCGGCTTTACAATTGAGGAATTAGAACCGCGTTCATTTTCGTTCAACAGTCCGTTCGGCGCGTGTCCCGAATGTTTGGGCTTGGGTTTTAAGCAGGAGTTTGACGAAAAACTAATTATGCCCGATGACAGTAAGTCGTTGCATGGCGGTGCTATACGGCTACTCGGCTTTAACCTTGGCGCGGCAAGTTGGATGCGTATGTATATGGACGCCCTTGCCGAAAAGTACGGCTTTTCCTGCGATGTACCCGTTAGTGAATTGTCTAAGTCGGCGTATGACACCATTATGTACGGCAACGGCGGCGAAAAAGTCGTGTGTACGTTAGACGACGGCAGAACATTCAACGCTACCTGGGAAGGGATAATCCCTATGATGACGCGCCGTCATAACGAATGCAAAAGCGATTGGACGCGTAGCGAATACGAAAAATTTATGGTGGATAAACCTTGCCCTAAATGTCACGGAAAACGTCTTAAAGACGAAGTGTTGGCGGTAAAAGTGGGCGGACTTAATATCTACGAAGTCGGCGAACTGTCGATAGTCAAAGCGTTGGAATTTTTTAATAATCTTAAATTGGACGAAACCCGTGCAAAGATTGCCTATATGGTTTTGAAAGAGATAAATGCGCGTTTAAAATTTCTTGTAGACGTAGGACTGGGGTATTTGACGTTAAACCGCAGTTCGGGAACCCTTTCGGGCGGTGAAGCACAGCGTATAAGGCTTGCAACCCAAATAGGTAGCGGTCTTACGGGAGTATTGTATATTTTGGACGAACCCAGCATAGGGCTTCACCAACGCGACAATAACAAACTAATTGCAACTTTAACTAGGCTTAGGGATATAGGCAATACTTTAATTGTTGTCGAACACGACGAAGATACGATAAAAGCAGCCGATTACGTAGTGGACGTTGGACCTCTTGCAGGAGTTCACGGCGGCGAAATAGTATGCGCCGGCACTGTCGACGATATTAAAAACTGTCCTAATTCCATTACAGGCAAGTACCTTTCGGGCGAATATTCTATTTCCGTTCCGCAAACAAGGCGAAGCGGTAACGGTAATAAACTTACCGTTAAGGGCGCTTGCAAAAACAATCTTAAAAAGATTGACGTGTCGTTCCCCCTTGGGGCGTTAACAGTTGTAACGGGCGTATCAGGCAGCGGTAAAAGCAGTCTTGTAAACGAAGTGTTGCTACCGTATTTGGAAGAAAAACTCAACCGCGCAAAGCCTGCAACTGTAATGTGCAACAAGATTGACGGACTTGAAAATTTAGACAAAGTTATTTCTATAGACCAAAGCGCAATAGGGCGTACTCCGCGCAGTAATCCTGCAACATATACGGGGGTATTTACTATGATCCGCGATTTGTTTGCGGGTACAATCGACGCTAAGGAACGCGGTTATACATCGGGGCGTTTTAGCTTTAACGTAAAGGGCGGACGTTGCGAACATTGCGACGGCGACGGCATTTTGCGTATTGCAATGAATTTTTTGCCCGACGTTTACGTACCTTGCGAAGTTTGCCACGGCGCGCGTTACAACCGCGAAACTTTGGCTGTCAAGTATAAGGGCAAATCTATTGCCGACGTACTTGATATGACGGTAGAAGAAGCAGTGCAGTTTTTTGAAAACGTTACATCGATTAAAAATAAAATTCAAACGTTGTACGACGTAGGTTTGGGTTACATCAAGTTGGGGCAACCCGCTACAACCCTTTCGGGCGGCGAAGCGCAACGCGTAAAACTTGCAACCGAACTGTCAAAACGCAGTACGGGCAAAACGCTTTACATTTTGGACGAACCGACAACGGGCTTGCATACTCACGATGTTGCTAAACTCATTTCCATATTACAACGTCTTGTGGCGGGCGGTAATACCGTAATAGTAATTGAACACAATCTTGACGTAATTAAAGTTGCCGATTACATTGTAGACCTTGGACCGGAAGGCGGCGACGAAGGGGGAACGGTAGTCGTAAGCGGAACTCCCGAACAAGTGGCGGAGTACAAGGGTAGTTATACAGGGCAATTTTTAAAACCGATATTGAAATAAATATTTTACCGATGTGAAACTGTGTTTTTGCATCGGTTATTTATTGCAATTCTTATTTAAACAATAAATATAACAACAGTTATTGCATACGAAAGCAGTTTTATTTTTATAATAATATACAGCATAATTTAAGATTTCTATATTATTATTTTTATAAATAAGATATATAAACGTACGGAAATTTGCGGTTTTTGTTAGGGTGTAAAATACGACAACAAACGGGTTTTAGGAGGATTGTTTATATGAGTTATTTAGTCTTACAAGGCGTAGAAAAGGAATACCGTTCGGGAACGACAACGTTTAAAGCTTTGAAAGACGTCAATTTTGAGCTGTCTGCCGGAGAATTTGTAATAATATTGGGCGCGTCGGGCGCAGGCAAAACCACGCTGCTTAATTTGCTCGGCGGTATGGATAATGCTACCGGCGGCAAAATAATCTTGGACGGTAAAGAAATAACATCGCTGGACAGACGCGGATTTACTAATTACCGCCGTAATGACGTTGGATTTGTTTTTCAGTTCTATAATTTAATGCCGAATTTGACCGCTGTGGAAAATGTTGAAATTGCCGTAGAACTGCGTAAAGACCATTTACAACCTATTGACATTTTAAAGCAAGTCGGATTGGAACATTGCATAAACAAATTTCCGGCACAGTTATCAGGCGGTGAACAGCAACGCGTTTCTATAGCGCGTGCAGTCGCAAAGAACCCTAAATTAATTTTGTGCGACGAACCTACGGGCGCTCTTGATTACGTAACGGGTAAAAAAATATTAAAACTATTGTACGATTTATCCAAGGAGCAGAATAAACTTGTAATCGTCGTTACGCACAATTCCGCATTGAAAGATATGGCGGACAAAGTGATCCGTATTAAAAGCGGTCAAATTGACGGATTGGAAACAAACGCTAATCCTACGCCCATTGAGGATATAGAGTGGTAATGAAAACATATTTCAAAACAGTCGGGCGTATGTTTCAAAAGCATATTGTACGTATTATATCTCTTTTTGCGATAGTGTTTATTGCCGTAGGTTTTGTATCGGGCATAGGTTCGTCATCGGAAATGATAAATAAAAGCGTAACCGACTATTATAAGGCGCAAAATGTGTCCGACTTGATAATTAAAAGTACTGACGGAATATTCACTTCAGAACAAGTAGAAGCCGTTAAACAGCTTTATGGGGAAGATAACGTTCAAACAGGTTTGTCCTTAGATATCGAAACCACTGAAAACCGTTCGATGAGAGTTTACTTTATAGATATCGCCGATTTTAAAATTAACGTACCTGAATTGATTGACGGAAGCAAGATAGAAAACGGCGACGATGCAATATTTGCTTACGCCGAACGATCCGACAACGTTATAAAGGGTTATTCGGTAAACGACGATGTGGAAATAGACTTGGGTGATGCGTTTAAGTTGCCTTTCGAGTATAAACTTAAAGTTAAAATTAAAGGCATAGTGCAAAGTCCGCTTACGTTTGCCAAGGACGGCGAACCCAGTTACAACAATCCCGAAGATGCGGTCATACCGGATAACATTGCGGATATATATAAAATGGATTTGCTAGATAATATTTTGTATGTGTCTACGGATTTATCTTCTATGATACCCGTCGGGGATATATACGTTAAATTAGCCGACAGAGATTTGTTTGATGCTTTTTCCGACGGTTACAAAACTTATGTTGAGGAACAAAAAGGCATAATTTACCAAATGCTTGGCGACGGGGTTAGGATCATAACGCTCAATGACAATTACAGCTTTAAATCGATAATAGCGTCTGCAAGCAAGGTGCGCGCAATAGGCGACATTTTAATGGCTATTTTTTTAGCGGTAACTATTCTTGTAGTACTTTCGTCTATGATGCGGCTTATGGACGAAGATCGCTCGCAAATAGCCTGTCTCAAAACGCTTGGCTATTCGTCATACAGCATCGTATTCCGTTACATTCTGTTTTCACTGGTTCCGTTGGTTCTCGGCGGGGTTGCAGGGTATTTTGTAGGACTGGGTTTGACGTGGTTAATAGGCAACGGAGTGTTTAATTACAGTTATGTAATGCCGCCCGTTTCTACGTTTGTCAATCCCGCATATTTCTTTTTGTCGGCTTTCGTAATAATCGGCATTACGGTTTTTGCAATACTGTTTTTGGGTTTGCGTCTGACAAATGATAAGCCCGCTAATTTACTGCGTCCCAAAGCACCCAAAAGCGGGAAAAAAGTATTTTTGGAAAGGATACCCTTTATTTGGAAAAAACTGTCTTTTAAATATAAATCGTCTTTCCGCAACGTATTTAGATATAAAGGCAGATTCTTTATGATGCTAATATCGGTTGCGGTATCGTCGGGATTGGTATTTGCGGGTTTAGCATTACTTGATATGTGCCTGTTCAGTGATTTCGGTTCAGGGGCTATTGTAGGCATTGCAGTGGTTGTCGTTATTTTTGCAGGCTTGCTTACAGCGGTTGTAATAAATACGCTTACAACAATCAATATTAGCGAACGCAACAGGGAAATTGCTACGTTAATGGTTTTGGGGTATACCGATAATGAGGTTTGCGGATATATTTACCGCGAAATTTATATCAATACGGTAATTGGTATTTTGTTCGGATATCCTGTGGGCGTGGGACTTGCGACGTTGATTTTTAAAACTATTGGTTTTGGAACGGTCGGCGGCGTCAGTTGGTTTATGTGGTTGGCAGTGCCGTTTATAGTACTTGCAGTTACAGCAGTCG
Source organism: uncultured Eubacteriales bacterium (assembly GCA_948938605.1). Classification (GTDB taxonomy): domain Bacteria; phylum Bacillota; class Clostridia; order Christensenellales; family CAG-314; genus Fimimonas. Next base: position 5,470 of record CARAIG010000035.1, on the reverse strand, counting down.
TCACATTGTTATTACGGAGAAAAATCGTAAAAACCGATATGAATGCAAGTTTGAAAGCGATAGAGTAGGTCATTGCGCTAAAACGTTGACATAATGTCACGACACTTATTTAATGTAAAGGTGTTAATGGTATTTTTACTATTTATATGTTGTTGATATTTGATTGTTTTCTGCACTGTTTTAGTAAAATGCGGTACAGTAAAAATGTTCGAGCGATTTGTAAGATGACTCTTATTAAAAAACGCGTTACTCTGTTAAAAGTAACGCGTTTATGCTATTAGTTTTGTATGTTCATATGTACACAAGTAGCTTTTGACAAAGCAATGTTATCAAGTAAAGTTTCCGCTTTATTTTACATTAACTTTCTGTCGATATCGAAAATATTTTCTTTAAGTCGGTTGTATTCGCGCAGTTTTTCTACTAGTTGCAGTGTTTCGGAACGGTTAAGGCTTACATCGTCCCAAAAGCCGTTTGACGCGTCGAATTCGTCAACGTAGTATTTGCCCGTATTTTCGTCTTTAAAAATATAAGTAACAAAAATTTTACTTTCGGTTCGGTACAATATGTAAACCGCGCTAAAATCCGTAAGTGCCGCATCGTAACACACGCGCAGTTCGTCGACTTGTAAAGTTTTTTGCAATACTTCCTTAAAAACTTTCATTGTACTTTCATTGGACAGATTTTCCCAAACGGTAATGTATTCGCGGCTGTTTTGTGTGTAAAAACAATTTTCAAACTTTTTGATGAGTTCGTCTTTGGGACAAGGCAGTTCGTCAGATATATCAAGATTGTCTGCCATATCTAACATTTGTTGTTTTTCCTGCAAATCCATACCGTTTTCTTCGGCGTAATGCAGCATAGTTTTACGTACAACGTCATTTTGCTTTTTAATGTGTTTTTCAGAATAGCCGTATTTTGCTCTATACAACAGTATGCTTCCTAATATTAACATTAACGCACCCGTAGCGGCAACTATGATTGCGCCTGTTGCTGAGTTTGTTTTGTGCGCCTTTTTTGCATTGTCTAACGATAATAAAACTTTTCCGTTTACAATCAATTCGACGATTTCGTAGGAGTAACGGTCGTTGCCGCTAATGACTTTGCAATTTAATGTGTCGCCTTGCGTCAGTTGTAAAAACTCGTCTTTATCCAAATACTTGTTTGCGTTGGAGTAAATTACAAACGGCGTAACCGTTTCTGCCGTATATATATTATATTTGGTATGCTTTCCGCCTGCTTTTTCCGTTTTTTCACAAGTAAACACCTTTTCGGTTACTGACGGAAAATTATTTACAAAGGCAAGAGCAACCGAGCCTGTAAGCAAAGCAAGCGCAAAAATTAAAGCGATTATTCCAAATGTAAAATTTACTTTTTTAGATAGAATCATATTTTTACCTATTAGTTAATATTTCCGCATATAAGGATTGATGATTACAAAATTGTTTCGGTAAGTCCTGCGGCAATTGCAAAAACAATCGTCTGTTTGTGTGTATTCTTAGTGTTTTTACCAATTATTCTTTTAATTATAATTTATATATTAGGTTTTGTCAATAACAATTTGGTTTAATTGCATTGTAAATTAAGCGGAAATAGTGTACAATTAACATAATAAATTTTAAGGTGAAATTATGTCCAAACAAAAACTTTTGCTAATAGACGGCAACAGCATACTTAACCGAGCGTACTTTGCAATGCCTATGATGAACGACAGCGAAGGGCGCAATGTCAACGCTGTATACGGTTTTGTAAATATACTGCTTAAAGCATTGCAGGATTATACGCCGAACAAACTTGTTGTGGCGTTTGATTTGCGCGGAAAAAATTTCCGCAAGGAAATCTATCCCGATTACAAAGCTAACCGTTCGGGTATGCCCGACGATTTGGCTGCGCAAATGCCGATTTTGCACGAATTGCTTTCTGCAATGAAAGTTACCGTTGCGGAAAAAGGCGGAGTGGAAGCAGACGATATTATAGGTACAATTTCATCGTCTTTCGATGGCGAAAGTTACATTGTTTCGGGCGACCGCGATATGTTCCAACTTGTGTCGGATAATGTTACCGTACTGTTTACTAAACGCGGAGTGACCGATGTCGAAGTAGTTACTCCTATGTCGTTATCGGCAAATTACGGTCTTACCCCAAAGCAAGTTATTGAATACAAGGCGTTACGCGGCGACACGTCGGACAATATCCCCGGCGTACGCGGCGTCGGTGAAAAAACCGCAATGCAACTGCTTGCCAAATACGGCGATTTGGATACACTGTACGAAAACGTCGACAAGGAAAAAGGTGCTTTAAAGGAAAAACTGATTGCCGACAAGGAAATGGCTTATATAAGCAAAACGCTTGCTACTATTGTTAAAAATGCCGACGTGGAATTTAATTTGGATACTTGCGGGTTGTACGAACTAAATGCCGATGTACACGACATTTTAACTAAACTTCAATTCCGCTCGGTTATTGCCCGTTTGGAATTCGATTCCGAAGTTAAAAAAGCAAATAAAGTCGACGTGGAAACTGTAAACGTAAATTCTATTGCCGAATTGGATAAAGTTGCGGAGTTAATGGAAAAATCAGACTTGTTTGCTTTTTATATGACGGATAAAAGCATTTCGCTATCAAATAGCGTTTTAAAAGAATACGTAATTACTCCGTCGGACAGTTTTTTAGATGAATTGACTGTTCAGACTACTTTTGAACACCTGCAAAAATTGCTTGCATCGTCAACCGTCAAGTCCGTTTACGATTTTAAAGCGACGCGCCGTAATTTAGCAAAGTTGGGCGTACAACTCAATGCTGTCAAGTACGATATTTGTTTAATGCAGTATTTGGTAGAAAGCCGTACTTACAAGGATGTTGCAGGTTTGTGCGAATGGTACGGTTACGACAATATTGCGGCGGGACTTGTGGCGTTATCGTCAAAATTTGACGAAAAATTGATTGAATTGAATATGCAGCAATTGTATTATGACATCGAATTGCCTTTGTCCGACCTTTTGTACCGTATGGAAGAAGAAGGCGTTAAAGTCGATGTACAGTTGTTGGATAAAATGTCGGGCGAAATGCGTATGCAATTGGACGAAATTTCCGCCGAAATTCACCGTCTTGCAGGCGAAGAATTTAATATAAACAGTCCTATGCAGTTGTCCAAAATACTGTTTGACAAACTCAATTTACCGCACGGTAAAAAAACGCATCGCGAATACTATACCACCAATAACGAAGTGTTGGAAAAAATCGTAGACAGGCACCCCGTTGTATCCAAGATTTTAGAACACCGAAAACTGGCAAAATTGCTAAACACATACGTAGACGGACTTAAACCGCTGCTTAAACACGGGTTGGTTCATACCACGTACAATCAGGCATTGACTGCAACGGGCAGACTGTCGAGTAGCGATCCGAATTTGCAAAATATTCCTATCCGTAACGAGTTGGGCAAGGAAATCCGCAAACTGTTTGTTTCAAAATACGGCGTGTTTGTCGGTGCGGACTATTCGCAAATAGAACTTAGACTTCTTGCGGCGTTTTCGATGGATGACAATTTGCTTGACAGTTTTAAAAAGGGCGAAGATATTCATTTGCGCGTAGCAAGCGAACTTATGGGAGTTCCTGCGCAAATGGTTAATCACGATATGCGGCGTATGGCAAAAGCCGTTAATTTCGGTATTATTTACGGAATAAGCGATTACGGTTTGGCGCAAAATATTAAACTAAGCGTCAAAAAAGCTCACGATTATATTCAATTGTATTTTGACCGCTTTCCTAAAATCAAAACATATCTAGACGGATGTATTGCGTCTGCGCAAAAGGAAGGTTACGCCGTTACTCTGTCAGGAAGACGCAGATATATTCCCGAACTCAAATCGTCTAATTACAATTTGCGTAGTTTCGGCGAACGGGTTGCAATGAATATGCCGTTACAGGGCAGTGCGGCAGATATTATGAAAATTGCTATGCTTAATGTCGACAAGGCAATGTTAAAAGCGGGTTTGCATAGCAAAATAGTATTGCAAATTCACGACGAATTGATAGTCGATTGTTATTTGGACGAAGTCGAACAGGTTAAAGCTATTGTTGCCGCCGAAATGGAAAGGGCTGTATCGCTAGCTTGTCCTTTAACCGTCGAAGTTGGGGAAGGAGCAGACCTTTATGAAGAGTAAGGTTATTGCAGTAACGGGCGGTATAGGCAGCGGTAAAAGCGAAGTTCTTAAATATCTAAGCAGTTTGGGATACTTTACTGTTGATTGCGATGTGCTTGCAAAGGAAGTTTCTGCGCGAGCGGAAACGGTGGAAAAAGTACGGCAATTGCTTGGTGACGAGTATGTTGTCGACGGACAGCTCAACCGCAAAGCTATCCGCAATAAGGTGTTTGCCGATAAACAACTTTTGCATCAATACAATTCACTGTTTTTTACCGAAGTGAAAAATTTGCTTGACAATCGTATTTCTCAATACAAAAGCGACTTAAAACAAAACACAAACAAGTCCAAAATAATATTTGTTGAAATATCAGTTTTTGACGCTTTTGATTATTTTTGGGACGGCGTGTGGTTGGTTGAAGCGGACGTAAATGCCCGTATCGATAGGGTTATTGAGCGCGACGGTGTTTCCCGTCAAAATATCGATGATATTTTACACAGTCAAAACGTTTGCACGCATTACACTTTAAAGATTGTCAACGACGGCAATTTGGATTATTTACAAACGCAAGTGACAGCTGCTTTGAAAACAATTTGATTGTGTAAATGAGCTATTAATATTTTTTATATATAATTAAATATATTTTTATATTGATTTTTGTGCCTTAACATTAGGCAAATATTTGACATATATTGTTAAAAAGGCTAAAATAGTTAAGGCTTAAAACAAGTTGAATCCGCGTTGAGTACGTTTAGTTGCGTGTTCAACGCTCTTGTTTGTTTGCTTTTGTTCTTTAATAAACAACAGATAGAGGCATATATTATGTTTAACGTTTTAATTATAATAGCAGTAGCGCTTATATTGGGATTGCTGTCCACGCGCTTAATGAAGCTTATAGGTTTACCTAACGTAACGGGTTACTTGGTTGTAGGTCTTATTATAGGACCCTATGCTTTGGGACAATTTTTGCCCGGCGCAACCGAATCGTTTGATGCTCTTAAAATTATAAGTACCGTTGCGCTTGGCTTTATAGGCTTTTCTATCGGTGTGGAATTTAAACTTTCGCACATAAAAGAAATAGGCAAAAGCGCAATAATAATTACATTTTTTCAAGCGCTTGCCGCAACTTTGTGCGTAGATGTGGCATTGATACTTATAGGATTAATTCCTGCCGTAGGTATGCCTGTACACGAAGCTATTATACTTGGGGCTATTGCAACGGCAACGGCACCGGCGGCGACGTTGATGGTTGTTCGTCAATACAAAGCAAAAGGTAAAGTGACGGGTACGTTGCTTCCCGTAGTAGAGATCGGAAGAGCACACGTCT
>CARAIG010000034.1 GCA_948938605.1 uncultured Eubacteriales bacterium | reverse complement strand
TTGATAATATTTAACTTTCATTTTCAATCTCCTTGACTTTACTTTTTACAAACTATCGCCCGGATCAGCGTGAAAATATACTTGCAACATAGGAATATTGTTGTAAAGATACGTTGCATCCTGTTTCTTATAATATTCTACTCCGTCCTTATAATCAAATTCTTCCATAGAGATTAAATTAAAATACTTGCCGTCTTTTTTTACAGTGGGTATGTATCCAACATATACATTTAAAAAATACATTTTCTGATCCGTTACGTCAGCAACTTTAAATGGACTGATATTATACTCTATAAAATTTCCGTTTTGATCCACTTCAAATCTTTTAAATGGCTTCTTGCCGTCTTCTTTTGGTTGCCATTGTATTCCTTCATACAACGCAGATTCCATACTATCTTTACATATCCTATATCTTTGCCATTGTTCTTTGATATAATAGTAGTTTACTTGATACATAGATTTATTAAAAATACTTGCATTGTAACGTAATAAAACAAACGCAAATCCGTACGGTTCAAACTCGATTAAAAAGTATGCCAGTTTTGTCGTTTTCGTCATACAAAGGATATAAGTTGTAATCCGTAATAAATGAATAAGTCTGGTTTCTTGTATCATCATTAATATATCTTTTTTCGACGCGTTCGGAAATGCGTTCCATATGCTGCTCCAATGTGTACTTGTCGGGGCTTTCCGTACATCCGCAAAGCATACAGCAAGATACAACAATTATTATTACTAAGCAAACCGCAAGTATTTTTCTTTTCATAAAACTAAGTACTCCTTTTTACCAATATATGAAATTGCATTAAACAAATTTTACAATTCCACTCCCCATTCTACGGGCAAACCACTGTTCCAACCTTACTGCCCATTGATTGTATGATTTTTGTTATCTATAATTTAGATAACAAAAGTCACTGCATTTGTTACGCAGTGACTTTAAATTTTATTATTATTTACAAAGTTTTTCCAATTCGGCAAGAGTATCGGCAAAGGACTTGGTAACGATTTTAAACGGTTCGTCAGAAGTTAAGTCCACACCCGCCACTTTAAGTTCGGATACGGGGTCCATACTGCCGCCCAAGGACAAGAACTTTTTGTAATTGTCAACGGCGGGTTTGCCTTCGTTCAATATCTTTTCCGCAATGCAAACGGCGGAAATTATACCCGTTGCATACTTGTAAACGTAAAATGCGCGGTAGAAATGCGGAACACGCGCCCATTCGTACTTAATTTCCTCGTTGTGGTGAACGGCATCGCCGTAGTACATTTTGTTAAGTTCCATATATTTGTTGCAAAGCACTTCCGCAGTTAACGGCTGTCCCTTTTCCGCAAGGTCGTGTGAAATTTGTTCGAATTCAGCAAACATTGCTTGACGGTACATTGTAGTACGCAACATATCCAAATAGTATTGAAGCAGATACTTTTTAAGTTTGACGTCTTTTTCGGTCTTTAACAAATATTTAAGCAACAACACTTCGTTACAAGTAGACGCAACTTCCGCAACGAAAATTTTGTAGTTTGCCTTTGCAAAAGGCTGCCCCTTTTCGCTGTAATAGCTGTGCATGGAGTGTCCCATTTCGTGAGTTATGGTAAAGATGTCGTGAGTCGTCTTTTGGTAGTTTAAAAGCATATACGGGTGAACGCCCGCAACCCCCATGCTGTACGCACCGCTGCGCTTTGTGGGCGTTTCGTGCACGTCTATCCAACGGTTAGCAAACGCGTGACGCACTACTTTAAGATAATCTTCGCCCAAAGGTTCCATACCTTTTAAAACTAATTCGCAAGCTTGTTCGTATTCGCAAGAGATGTCGGCGTCTTCAAATATAGATACATACAAGTCGTACATATTCAACGTTTTTACGCCCATAAGTTTTTTGCGCAAAGCAATGTATTTGTGGAGCGGTTCAAAACTTTCGTGCATACACTTGATAAGGTTGTCGTATACTGCTTTGTCCACTTGTTCGGAAAACAGCGCCTGTTCCATAGTGCTGTTGAACTTTTTGGCTTGCGCATAGAACCAGTCGGACTTGACGCTGCCTTCGTACAAACCAGACAATGTGTTGATTTTTTCAATGTATGCCTTGTAGTAAGTTTCGAAAGCAAGTTTGCGTACCGCTTGATCCTTGTGTTGCAACAAAGTAGAATATGTGCCATGACCGAGTTGGACTTCCTTGCCGTCGACGGTTATCGTGTCAAACTTGATGTCGCCGCTATCCAAACGGTTAAATACTTCGTGGAACTGATTGGAAAACGCTCCTACGCCCGCAAGCAGTTTTTCTTCCGCTTGGGACAATATATGCGATTTGCCTTCCATTAATATTTTAAGTTGAACGTCGTAGTCGGAAAAATCGGGATCGGCAATCAACGCTTTAAGCTGTTTGTCGGGCAAACTTGACAATTCCGGCGAGACGAATGCCGTCAACGCGCTGCATTCGGTTAAAAAACCGTAAATGCGCGAAAAGCGCGCTTGTTTTTCGCCGTCTTGACTGTCTTCGTTGTAGGACATAAACGCATAGCAATAAAGTTTTTCGATTGTCTTGTCAAATTCGTCGGACAAACGTAAAAATTCAAGCAGAGTGTTGCGGTTACTTAATTTTCCTTGATAATCGGCAAGACGTTTGTATTCCTTCGAAATAGAGGCAAATGCCTTTTCCCAATCGTCGGGAGTGGCAAAAATATCGCCCAAGTTCCATTTATACTTTTCGGGAATTTCGCTTCTGTTGGTGTAACTCATTGTTAAACCTCCTTAAAATAAATATGACAACATTATATATTAAACGGTGTTTGCCGTCAAGCAATTAACCAAAACGGCAAAAAGGCGTTAGAACAATGCTAACGCCCAAATTAATATTTTTAATTGGAATATTAAATTACGGTATACCCTTCGGTATTGGCAATAACTTTAAATATTTCCACTTCGTTACCCGTAGCGCTATCGACATAAACGTAGTATTGACGGTCCCCTTGCATGCACTGGAATTCGTAACACAAATAATGTTTGTTATTTTTTTCCACAAGTGCGCGTGCGACATTTGTAACTTTTAATGCGCCGTCTATTGCTTTACGCGCGTCGCTTTGGGAAACTTGACCGAACGTTACGTCCCAATCGGTATGGTTAAGCAAATATGCGCGGGCTTCGAAACCTACTACTGCGCCTTTGTCGTTAACTGCCACCTTGATTAAATCGGGATAGATTATTACGTCGTCTATTACCGTTGCGCAATTGACATAAGTTACAGAATCCTGCGTTTTGCTTACCCAGACGCCTTTAACATCATAACCGAGTTTACGGCAAAATTCTTCCGCCGATTCGATACACTTATCCGCATTTGCACTTTCGTATGCTTCAAGCGTAGTAACTTCGGAATACGCTTCGTATTGGGCAACTTTGCCGTCGGCGGTAAAATACGCTTTGCCGTTGTCCACGTCATAAACGTACAGTTTGCCTTCGTGGTTAATTTCCGCACTGAACTTAGCGTTAGTAAACAATTCGTTTGCTATTACGTCGATTTTGTCACGACCGAGTTTTACGGAAGGTGTGTAAACCTTGTGTTCTACGCTGTCCGAAAAAGGTCCGTCGTAAATAAGCTTTTCGTATTCGAACGCATTGCTGTCGACGTCGGCTAAACTGTCCGAAAGGCTGCCGACGTTGTTTTGTCCGTTACCGTTGGTAATAAACATACCGCTGTCGCTTTCGGCATAGGCTTGTAAAAAGTCGTACAAATTGCCGGCGACATAGTCCAGATTGCATAACGCGGTGCGCTCGGCGGCAGTTAACTGTTCGCCTTGCGAAAGTTTACCTAAAAGGTAAGTTGCGTAATCCTGCGTTTGGTTGACGAATTTTTGACAGTTAGAAAGTTTATCGCTTGCTTCGAAAGGAAGATTGGATAAACATTGGTTTACTTGATTGGAATGGACGATAATTTTAGCAAGCATTTCGGTTTGATGCGCAGTATCCCTTGACACTGCCGTTTTGCCGAGATTTGCGTCCAAGTTTTTCATACTGTCGCAAGCAAGATACAACGATTGCTTGTAACCGTTTTCCTGCCCTATTTTGTAGGCGTTGGCGTCGTCGATTACCGACATACGCATACGAGCCACTTTGTCGTTAGCCATAACGCCTATTACGACAGCGGATATGATTGCAATAAGAGCAATCACTCCGAAAAATATTGCATAAAAGTTTTTAATTGTGTTGTTACGTGATATCATTTACTTTACCCCCCCCTATTACAAACAGAAAATATGTTTACCGATTGTTATCAGCTGAGGGCGCGACCATATCCACTTGCTGGTTGCCGTTGCTGGGTTAAAGTAATACAATGCTCCGCCTGACGGATCCCAACCGTTTAGCGCGTCTTGCGCGGCGCGGGTACATTCGTCGTTTGTACCAAGATTGATTTGTCCGTCGGATACGCAGGTAAATGCTCCGCTTTGGTAAATTACCCCCGAAATACTGTTAGGGAAAGACGAACTTTTTACGCGGTTAAGAATAACAGCCGCCACCGCTACTTTACCGGTATAACTTTCGCCGCGGGCTTCGCCGTAAATACAACACGACAGCAAGTACAAGTCGCTGTTGGACAGTCCGCTTGCCGTAGTATTATTGTTGGACGAAGTATTTGTGTTGGAACCGCTAAGGGTTACTCCCATAGCTTTTGCCGTAGCGCTACCGACGATACCGTCCGCCGTTAAACCGTTTTTACGTTGAAACAGTTGCACTGCCGACTTGGTTTTTGCGCCGAACACGCCGTCAACCGAACCGGTATAGTACCCCCAACGTTTAAGTTTGGTTTGTATTGTTTTAACTACCGTACCGCGCGAACCGACCTTAACCGTAGCGGCGTTGGCAAAGACGGTTGTAGAAAGAACTATTATCAACGTCAACGCGACAATGGCGGCAAGCACAATAGCGGTAATTTTTACACTTTTAGATTGTTGCACAGTTTATCCTCCTTTTTTTAGGGATAGTATGGGAATATTGCAAAATTTAATGCAACGGCAACAAAAAGTGTGTATCCCTAAATGTTGGAATACACACAAAGAATTTAACTCGTCAAATAAATATATTATTTATGACTTTCCGTCCATTGACGGATAATTTCCATAAGTTTGGATTTGTAAATGATTTGATTTGTACCGTTGCTTTCGCCGCCGACGAAACACAAAGGCGGATAAACCACGCACCACCAATTATTACCGCTAGCGCTGCCGAGTTCTATAATTAATGCGTCGTATACGCCGGCAGATAACGTTACTCCGTTGTACGAACGGTCGGGAAATTCCTCGACGGTAAGTTTTGCTTTGCTTGTATAGTTAAAACCGTTTTGCGACAACGTTTCGTCGCAAACCTGTTCGATACCTTTTAAATGCGAATTGACAATAGACATTGCTTTTTGCTTGTCCGTTGCTTGCGCAAGATACGGCGTAAGATAGTCGACTACTGCGGTTTTGACAGCATATTTTACGTTTTGGTCGGCTTGACTGTTGCTGTCGGCGCGGATATGTATACGTAAAAAGTCGGCGTTGGTTTTTGCCGAAGCATTGGGTACTATCATAATTATACCTATTAGCGCGATTAATGCAGTTAAAGCGTAAATAATTTTTTTCATAATGCTGCTCCGTTATGTAATTTGTTTTGTTATGTGTGCTAACATTATTGACAAAAAAGAAAGCGGACAAATCGTCCGCTTAAAAAAGTTTTGAAATTTTATAATAAGTTTTGTCGAAATTTTTTTAGTTAAATCAATTCGATTCCATTGTGCACAGTTCGGCATAAAACAGTTGTAAAGCCGTTTGCTTCAAGAAGTTTGACTGCATCGCGCGCCGAATGTTCGTCGCAAAAGGCAACGTAATAGGCACTTCCGCTTCCCGTCATATTGGCGGCAAAACCGTTTTTATCGCAAAATTGCAAGTAGGCGTCGGCGTAGTTTGACAGTCTGTTTGCAGCGCATTGCAAGTGGTTATTGAAACACTTTGTAACGCCTTGAACGAATTTATGACTTAACGTTTCGATTAATGCTATGTTATTTGTAAATGTTTGCTCGGCTTGCAGTTTGTCGAATTGCGAATAGACGTTAGCGGTAGACATTGCGGTATCGAACGTAGTTAACGCAAAGTATATTGTCGAACCCAATTTTGAATACTCGACATTGTCCCCCTTGCCGCGCAGCCGCGCAAGACCGCCGCGCAGCATATAGTTGACGTCACTGCCCAACTCGGCGCACAAGCTGTGAATTTGCGGGCTGTCGACATCGACGTTGCAAATACTGCACAAAGCGTAAATTACCGCCGCAATATCTGCCGACGAACCGCCCATTCCGGCGCCGATAGGAATACCCTTTTCTATTACTATATCCAAACCCGAAAGTCGGTTTACGTCTGCTTGCGAATTGCTTTCAAAGCCGTCAAACCGCTCGATAAAGGCGCGCGCCGCCTTGTAAGCGGCGTTTTGCTCGGTCGGTACTTGCTGTAACCCTGCAACGGTTATCATTGTATCGTTGCGCGGAACGACGGACACAACGTCAAAAATATCCACCGACGCGACAACGCTGTCGATGATATGGAAGCCGTTTCTTTCACCTAAAACGTTGAGCGTAAGATTAAGTTTTGCGTAAACTTTTACTTTCATAATGCGGTAATTATAGCACAAAAAATAATATTACGCAAGGTGGAATAGCGGTAATGTAATTCAATTTTACGAAGAGCAAGAGTCTGTATACCCTACGAATAATTGATTATTTAAATTAATTCATTTATAGTGCGGCTCGTGTTACTCGCCTAGATGTCTCGACTACGCTCGACATGACATAGTATAAAGTTGGTCAAAATAATGTTTAATGCGCAATGGGTAATGTGTAATTGAGATTAAGTTTAATTAAATTCCGAATTGCTTCGCTAACGCTCGCAAAGACGTCACCGAGTAACATTATAAACTATAAAAACAACACAAATAAAACAAATAGCCTGCAAGGATAAAATCTTGTGCGGACTAAAACAAGATTAAGAAATTATAATTCCGGATTGCTTCGGAGCAAGGCTTCTCGCAATGACGTTGCTCGGCAAAAGACGAAAAAAAACAAGACCTTTGCCGCAACAACGGCGAAAGTCTTGCTTTACTGCTAAACAACTATTATTAAATTTTATTGAAAATTACGATATGCGCGTCTTGTTCTAACGGATTGGATATTTGCGGATTTGTTGCCAAAACATCATCGACGGAAGTATGCAAGCTTTTTGCCAAGTTCCACAGCGTTTCGCCTTTACGCGCCAAGCAAACTTCGATTGCGGGAAGCGACGATTTGTCAAAAGGTACTTGTTCCGCATCTACTATTACCGTATATGTAACTTCGCGTTCAGATTCGATTGTAATGCACAAGTCCATTTCCGCTTCGCGATCGAGCGTGAAATTCATAACCGAAACCCTTGCATACGAACGGCATTCGGGCATAAGGTAATCGACATCCACCGTTTGAGAGAAAGGCAATTCCAACTGTTCGGCAAAGTAGCCTTGCTCCCCTTTGTAAAGCAACGTCGAATACACTACGCCTTCGACAAGTGCGCTGCGTTCGCGAGACTGAACGTTGGTTACAACCGCGCCTACGTTAACGGCAGCAATAGGCTTTTTGCTTTCTTCTTCCGGAACGGTTGAAGTTACGTGCTTAGTGCAGACAGTACTTCCGCAAGGCAATGTGGTGGTTACGGTTTTTTTGACAAATTCGAAGTCGCAGTCCGCACCGTAAGCGTCGGTGACTATATCCAACATACCTATTTCGGTAATTTCCACTTGGGCGGACACGCCGATTTCCACAGTAAAAGTCGTATTGACGTCACCTTCGGTAATGTCCAAACGCACCTTGGTTGTTTTGGGAATTAAACGCAATTTAAGCTGACTTTCCGCCATACCGTCGGTTGCTTCCAATTCGCGTTCGAAATCGAACGGCAAAATGTCGGTCACTACATCGCCGTCGGATAAATACGTTAAACGTACCGAGCCGCTGCCTGTGATGTTAAGAATTCCTTCGTGGACGGTAAAGCTGTTGGCACAAAGATTGCATTCCGCAATTAATACCGTAGATATATTGCGTGAAGCGGTTAATTCCTCATCCAAAACAAACGGGAGCGCTACTACGTTAGCCTTGTTTAATACTTCTACGCTGCGGCTGTCAAGGAACACATCTTCGCCGCCTTCTAAGTAAGGCGTTTGCTGACACGTATACGCATAGGCGGAAACTTCCAACAATATAGTCAACGTAGCGGTATTGGCGTTAACGTCAACCTTAGAATCAACCATTACTACGTCAAACGTCAACTTGCTTTCCGCGTCTATTAATTCGCTTTGAATTGACGATGTGAAATCTGCATTATAAACCGAACTGCATAAATTCAATCCGTCGCTGTATAAAAACCTGATATTCGTTTTACCGTAAAAAGAAACTTCGCCTGCTGTCGCTTCGTACGAATTGATACAACTGTCCACACCCAAAGACAATGCTTCGGCAATATCTTGCTTGACGGATACGCGCACGCTTTGTACGGTTTGTATTTTTCCTATAAATTTGCGACTGTTAAATGACGCGCTTAAAAATTGTACGTTAGACATTGTTACTTACCCCCACGCTTTTTTCGTTCATTGTAATATACGAAGGGTAACGCGCAGTTATGACGGTAACGGAAAATTTTTTATGCGAATAGATTGTCGAAGATTGGCGTTAGGTTTACAGGGTTCGATTCTCACGTTGCTAAATTTAACGCCGCTATTGCTGTATACTGTTGATGACGATACTGCCGCACAAAATATCGGTATAAGTGCAACTGATACGGTCAAAAAGATCGTTATCAAGTTTTACTATAAATACGTTTGGGTGCGTTTCGGTAACTTTGCCCTTGTAGCGTTTTATTTTGTTGCGTCCCCTGTTTACTTTCAAGTCCACGTTGCACCCTACCAAGCTTTCAACATAACTTTTAGCCGAATCGATTGTAATTGATTTTTTCATACGACAATTATTGCCAAATATTTACCCAAAAATACGCTTAAATGTGCAATAGTACGTATCAGTAAAAATATTAAAACCGCTTGCAACTGACTGTTACAAGCGGTTTGTAGTTATAATATTTAATATCGGACGGCATTAATTAAAAATCGTCGTCTTCGTCATCTTCATCTTCGTCGTCAAGGTCGTCCAAATCGGAAATGTCGGCGAAATCGTCGAAAT
>CARAIG010000033.1 GCA_948938605.1 uncultured Eubacteriales bacterium | reverse complement strand
GACAAGGACGGATATGTCGGGAGCGGACACGTCGTTTTCCCACTTGGAAACCGCTTGGGCGGTTATGTTTAGTTTAGTAGCAACGTCTTCTTGCGTAAGATTGGCGTTTTTGCGTATGCGTTGCAAGCGTTGACCGAATGTTTCGTTTATCATAATTTTACCCCTTAAATGTATTTGTAAGCGACAATTTTACCTTTTGCTTACAGTTACATAATACAACAGGTCGCTGTAAATTAACAGCGACCGTTTGTTTAGTTTGCTTTTAAAAATCAACCGAAAGTTGTAAATTTACTCAACCAAACGGTTAGTTGCGGGTTTTTATTTGTAAAAACTGCTTGGATTGTCGTTTACCGTTAATGCGCCGTAGTTGGCATTAGTCATATCGACAGTTATTACCGTTACGCCCTTTTCCATTTTGTTGCCTTGTTCGTCCGTCCACAAGTCGGCATTGTACAGCACCTTATCGGACAAACCGAACCACTTTGTTAAGAAAAATTCGTGATCGAAAAACGGATAAGTGTGGTAACCGCTGCATAAGCCGTATCCTAAATACACGCCGTCGTAGTATCCTTTTAGGTTGTTGACGTGGTCGTGTCCGCAAAAGACAGCCTTAGTGCAATCAAGTTCCTTTATGTACTTAAACACGTCGGGGTGGTCGGTAACTCCTTCGGCATTGCCCTGGTAAAATATACCAACGGTATACCCGTCGTCGCCGTATACAAATTCCGTATCCTTTTTGTCGCTTTCGCGCACTACGCCCTTTACGTCACTAATAAACGACGTATCGATACCCGCTTGCGCTAGACTTTGGGCAACTTTGTCGGGGATTGCGTTGCCCTTGGACTGCTCGTTAAGGTAGTACATATTGGCAAATTCCTTGACGGGAATGTGGAAATACATCGACGTTTGGATATTGCCGTTTATGCTTTGCAATCCTTTAATTGCCCACGTGTACCAATCCATTTGGTCTTGATGTATCCAGTCGTACACCCAATCGGTCAACGCTACGTTTTCCGCTTCGGGATACATACCCGAATCCAGCATTACCAGACTGTACGCAAGGTTTTCCGCCTTTTTTTCACCTTTAAATACGTTTACCAGATAATTGCTTTCGCCGTAGATATCAGACGGTCCCCTTTGGAACAGGCAGTACTCGTACTTAGTAAGCAATTGATGTATCGTATACTTACTGCAATCGAATTGACTGTCGTGATTACCGTACACAAACGCCCAATACTGCTTGCGTTGCTCCATAAAGTCGGCAAAGTACTTAAACGCGTCGTAAGTAAATATCGATAATGTAAGGTCGCCCGTTACTACGCAGATATCGGGCTGTTCCGCTTTAATTGCACGGTCCAACAAATCCATTGTTTTGACGTCGCTAGTCCAACTGCCGAACTTAATTTGCGGGTCGGCAATTTGCATAATTTTAACCGATTCGGCATTTTCGTCAATGGTGATTGACGGGAACAAGTCCAAATTAAACTCCGTCTGTCCGCCTTTAAATTCGTATTCGCCATAGACGTCGGCTTTTTTGTTGTGTACCGCCCAACGTATACCGTGTATACCGACGCCGATTAAAATAATTCCTAAAATTGCGCCGACGATTGCCCAAGCGATTATTCTTTTACGTTTACTTTTAACTTTTGCCATAATTACCTACCGTTATCTAATGTACGCTTGCTTTGCGCGTTTGCTAAATATATTAAATTCAATTTAATTTACGCCATTGAATTTAAAATATTGTAAGAAAACTTACTTGCCTATACTATACCTTAAATTAAGGGGCAATGTCAAGTACTAAAATTTTTGATACAAACCGCTTGCGAATATAGCATAATTAGTGTACAATTAAAAACAATATAAAAATATTAAGGGGGCAAAAAATATGGACAATGTTGTAATAATCAATCACCCGCTAATGTCGCACAAAGTAGCAAAACTGCGCGACAAAAACACTAACACTAAAATGTTCCGCGAGCTTGTAGAAGAAATATCCACCTTGCTTACATACGAAGCGTTTAAGGACTTGCCGACCGTAACGGTTGACGTGGAAACCCCGCTTGAAAAGACGTCGCAACAAGTAATAGCGGAAAACAGCATTGTTATAGTGCCTATTTTGCGCGCGGGACTGGGAATGGTTAACGGCGTGCATACGCTGTTCCCCACTGCCAAAGTCGGTCACATAGGTATGTACCGCGACGAAGAAACTTGCTTGCCCACCGAATACTACTGCAAACTGCCGCAAGGAATCGAAAATAAAATTTGCATTTTGTTAGATCCGATGCTTGCAACTGGCGGAAGTGCCATTGCCGCTGTCGATTTACTTAAAAAGAAAGGCGCAAAACACATTAAATGTATGCACATAATTGCCGCACCCGAAGGAATAGAAGCATTGCACAAAGCGCACCCCGATATACAAATTTACTGCGCCGTACGCGACAGACAACTTAACGACAAAAGTTACATTTTGCCCGGCTTGGGCGACGCCGGCGACAGACTGTTCGGCACAAAATAAGACAAATACGGCTACACTTTAAAACTTAAAACAAATATATGCAAAAGAGCGGATTTAAAATATCCGCTCTTTGCATATTAAAACAAATTAATTTTATATTTCGATATAATCGCGCAAAAACGCAAAACTGCCGTCCGTTTTACACAACTGCCCGTTGTAAGTAAAAAATCCGCCGTTGCTTAGTGTTGCATTAACATCGTACAAAGCAATTTTATTTTGCCCTGCCGTAATAAGCAAACTGTCGTAAGACGGTTCGAATACAATATCGTCACCAACTTCCGCATACGTAATTTTGTTTAATTCTTTAATTAATTTTTCCGAATTTTCGCCGTCTAAATTTAAATTAAAGTTTTTACTTTCGTCGGGACAAGAGTATTCCAATTTAGCACTGCTGTTTTCATTTAATTGCAAACGTTTTGCGCAGCAACCTACAAAGCACATACAGCAAACTGCAATCAAGATTATTACAGATACGACTTTAAGTTTCATAATTACCCCCACCCACCTGCAATAACCGTAGTTCAATCGGGTGTTCTGTGGCTATCACATATTGAACGGATAAAACGGCAATTTTACTCACTCAAAATTTTGCTAAATGTAACCGTTTTTTCTTTCATCGATATTTTGACAACTTCGTAACCGTATTCCTTTGCTTCCTTTTTGTAGGTTAAAAACGAATGGTCGATTTCGAAGCCTAAAATATCCTTAATTTCGGCATAAGACAATTTACAAACGTCTTTGCCGTTATCTTTTAAATACTTCCACAGCGGTTCGTACTTACTCATTTTGTGTCGATATATTACGCTTTTTTGTATATAATACGTCCGCAGTGTTCGCAGCGCATATAATCCTTAGTTGCAAACTGCGCATCCACTATTGCTTTGGGCATTTCCATTTGACAGCCGCCGCAGCGCGTTCCGTCACGCAATTCCACAAATACAGGGGAAATTTGCCCTTCGGAAACCTTTTTGTAAATTTCGAACACCGACGGCTCGATAGTTTGTTTTAACGCAGTCTGCTTTTGTTTAAGGGCGGCAACGCGCGGACGCTGTTCTTCCTTAACTTTGGTAAATTCGTTATTGAATTTTACGCACAGCGACATAATTTGCGGAAGTTTGGAATTGATTTCCTCCAACGATTTTACCGCTTCCTCCCCTTCGCGCTGAACGCGTTTTACGTCCTTTTCAATCGAAGCAAGCACGTCCAACTGTTCGTTGAGTTTTTTGTTTAGGTAATTAAGTTCGTCCAAGTCCTGCGCTTCGTCCATAGCGTGACAGTATTCTTCGATTTGCGCAGTAACTTTTAAAACGCTTTCGCGCAAAGACGTCAACTGCGACTTTAAGTCGCCCGCTTTGCTTTCGGCACGGATGATGTTTTCTTCGCACGCTTGACGCATATTTTTGTATTGCTTAAACTTGACATAATTTTCGTTTTCGCGCAGTTCCTTTTCGATACGCGCAAGTTCGCGGTCGATCTTTTGATATTCTAACATTTCTTGCTGAATCATAATTTCCTCCTATTTGCTTAACGCCGACGCTAACGCCTGCTCCACAATACTCTTGCGGAAGTTAAGTTCGTCTAAATTTCCGTCGCGTTTAAATTGCTTTTGTTTTGTTTCGATTTGTTTAAGTTTGCTTTGCTCTAACAGCAAAAAGCCGATATAATCGTCAGTTGGATTGGCTACGTTTGTAATGCCGAAATGCGTTTCCAACTCGCTCATTTTCCGCGTTGGCGTACCTACGTTTTGACCTACTATTACGCTGTAAAATTTGCCGTCGCAAACCGTTGCGTCAAGCGTTATCGTATAACGTTCGGCTACGTATTTCCGCACATCTGCTATGTTACGCATAGGTTGCAACACTATTGCTTCGGGCAAGCGTTTTGCGTTGTTTAAAATGGACATAATTTCCAGTCCGCCCATACCGCAAATTACTGCCGTATCGCAATCAATTTGCTGCAATCCGTCTTGACAGACGAATTTAGCAACGTCGCTAAACGCCGCAGGACAGCCTGAGCGGGCTTTTTGCAGGCACGCGGGTGAAATGTCGATAAACACTGTTTGCTTTGCCTTGCCGCGCTTTAACGCTTCGATACCGACATATCCGTGGTCACACCCGACATCCGCCAAAACATTGCATTCAGGCAACGCATTAATTAAATATTCCAGCCTTTTGGTAAGCATTTTAATCTAAATAATCGCGCAATTTTTTGGACTTTGTAGGGTTGCGCAATTTACGCAAAGCCTTGGCTTCTATTTGACGGATACGTTCTCTCGTGACGTTAAATTCGCGCCCGACTTCTTCCAACGTCCGTTGCTTGCCGTCGTCCAAACCGTAGCGCAAACGGATGACTTTTTCTTCGCGGGGAGTTAATTTGTGCAAAGCCTGAATAAGCTGTTCCCTGAGCATTGCCTGCGCCGCGGCGTTATCGGGAGCAACCGTTTTGGTGTCTTCGATGAAGTCCACCAAGTGGCTGTCTTCTTCTTCGCCGATAGGCGTTTCCAAACTAACCGGGTCCTGCGCTATCTTTTGAATTTCGATAACTTTTTCGGCGGGAATACCCATATAGTCGCCTATTTCCTCGGGGGTGGGTTCGCGTCCCAATTCCTGCAATAACGCACGTTGCGCGCGTACTTGACGGTTGATTGTTTCCACCATATGTACGGGAATACGTATTGTGCGAGCCTGATCGGCAATGGCGCGGGTAATTGCTTGGCGGATCCACCAAGTTGCGTATGTACTGAATTTAAAGCCCTTGGTATAGTCAAACTTTTCCACCGCTTTCATCAGTCCCAAGTTGCCTTCCTGAATTAAGTCCAAAAACAGCATTCCGCGTCCTACATAACGCTTGGCAATGGATACGACTAGACGCAGGTTTGCTTCGGACAGCATACGCTTTGCTTCCTCGTCCCCTTCCAAAATACGGCGGGACAAATCGACTTCGTCGTCGCTGCTTAGCAAAGGCACTTTGCCTATATCCTTTAAGTACATTTTTACGGGGTCGTCTACTGCAATGTCGCCTATGCTTTTTAAAAGCGCCGAATTGTCCTTATCGAAAGTGTCAACAGGATAAATCACCTTTATTCCGTTATCTTCCAAATACTTGTAAACTTGCGCGTTTTGTTCGGGGTCAAGGTCGACCTTTTCCAACTTGGCGTCCACTTCCTCGATTGTGATTTGTTCGTTATTGCTTGTTTTAATTTCGTCAAGCATACCTTGCAAAAACTTTTGAGATAAATCCATAATTGTTACATTTTCCTCCATTTGCGCCAAATATCGTTAAAAGCGTATACAAATTTTTTACGCTTAAAATACTCAGTTTTTAGTAATTTTGCCGCTTACTTCGGCAAGTTCGTTTAACGTTTCGAAATATTCGGGGCTGTCCCCTTGAAGCGAATCCAACTTTTCGCGCAGCTGCCGACGTTTAAGCAACAGTTCTTCGTTTTGTATAATTTGCAGACATTCGTTAAAATACTGTTCGTTTTGCTTTTTGCGCCCTGCCGACAAGTCAACGCCTATTATAGCGTCGTATTCGCCGTCCGTAGCATCGGGACACACTGTATACAGCATATCCGCCGACGGCTTTTCGCCCTGTTCGTAGCACTTTAACAAGTAGTCGTACAAATTTGACAAAAACACCGTATCGCAAAGCGGTTTTTCGCGGAGCACCGCATAACTTTCGTTACAAAGCACGCACGCCGCAACAAAATATTTTGCTTGGATTTCGGGCGAAGACTGCGTAGATGAAACCGTCGTTTCGGTCGGTTCGTCTTGGAAATCGGTTCGCAGTTTACGCAAAATGTATTCCTGCGAAAAGCCTGTTTTACGCGACACTTCGGCAACGTACTGCGTTTGACGGACGTCATCCAATTGCCTTAGCATAATTAGCGCGCCCTTGACGTATTTTTGCAATGCGTCGTTGCGCTTTGCCGCATTAGCCGACTTAATGTCGAAAGATTTGTCCAACAACTGCAATTTGTAGTCGGGCAAAGGCAATGCCTTTTCTATCAGTTTTTCAAACGCTTCGGCGCCGTACTTTTTGATATATTCGTCGGGATCCAACCGTTCGGGCACCGACATAACCTTTACTTCCAGCCCCGCTTTGTCAAGAATGTCCATTCCGCGTATTGTGGCTTTTTGCCCTGCCGCGTCGCCGTCGTAACAAATGTATACCGTATCGGTAAGCCGCGACAGCCAGTTTGCCTGATTTTGCGTAAGGCTTGTACCCATACTTGCAACGGCGCGTTTAAAGCCCGCTTGATACATTGCAATTACGTCCATATAGCCTTCAACTATTACAATGTTAGGCAAAGCAGTCTGCTGTTTTTGCTCCTTGGCAATGTTAATTGCAAACAAATTGTTCTGCTTGGAAAATATCGGGGTGTCCGACGTGTTTTTGTATTTACCGTATTCGATGACGTCATCGGTTATGCCCCTACCGCCGAAAGCAATTACTTTGCCCTGCATATTGAATATAGGTATAATAAGCCTGCGCGACAATGCGTCGAAATACTGTCCGTTGGAACTGCGCCGCTGCAACACTCCGCATTTAGCGCAGTCGTCAAGACTGAAACCTTTGCCGATTAAATAATCGACAAGCGAATCCATATCGGGGGAATATCCTATGCCGAACTTTTTTACGGTGTCGGCAGAAAATCCCCTGCCTTCCACATAATCGCGGGCAATTTTGCCGCGGTCGGCATAGTAATTTTTGTAATAAAACACAGCCGTTTCGCGCATTATTTGAAAGTATACGTCCTGCTTTTTTTTGCGTTCGTTGTAGTCCTTGTCCTGATGTTCGCGGGCGGTTTCGGGCAGTTTGATGTTGGCGCGTTTGGCAAGTTTTTCCAACGCTTCCATAAAAGTCAAACTTTCGTACTCCTGCACAAACTTGACGACATCCCCGCTTACGCCGCAGCCGAAACACTTGTAAATTTGCAAATTGCGGCTTACGCAAAACGAAGCGGTTTTTTCGCCGTGGAAAGGACAGCGCGCCCAATGAGACGTGCCTTTTTGTCTAAGTTCGAGATATGAGCCTACAACGTCCACAATGTCGTTTGCGCGTTTAACTTGCTGTATTATATCCGTTAAATCTGCCATAAAAAATCCTTGTACAAAAATACCTTCCTATTAATAAATACCACGCAAAACGCAAAATTCCCCTATAAATTTTAAAATTTTTGCATATTTTTTAAAATTTTAACGTAAACTATGTAATTTTGCACATACAATAGCTTTGTTGCGCATTATTTTTTACAAAAAAACTTTTAATCGAAACGTCAAATTACGCAATTTAAAATAATAATACAACTCATTTAAATACGTTAATAACAAACTTATTCCTTTGGCGGGCGTACTCGACAGCCAATTTAGTACCGCTGTTGCTGCGCGCGGGTTTGTATTTTAAATTGTAATACACAACCAACACATCGCACATATTAACCATTAGTCGGTTACGCTTGACGTAAGACAAAACGCCCGCGCCCAGTATACTGTCGTCGTAAAAAGCGTCTTCGTAGTAGGACAAAAGATAATTGCGGTAGTCTTTTCCGCCGTTGCCGTACTCCGCCATTGCATACACTCGCTTTATGTGCGGATACTTAATTTTAATTTTTGTAATTATCTTGTAACACAAATCGTCAAATTCGCTTCTGTTGCCGAATATAAAGGTGTCGGCATTTTATTTTCGATAAGGCTTATTAAGACATCGTTAACTTTTTTACCAATTCGGGCGTTTTGTCAATTTTGCGATGCCCTATTATTGCTACCGTCATTAGTGTTTTCCCTTAATATGTAGATTAAACTACTTAATTATATGTCGAATTTTACTAAAAATCAAGCGATTATGTAGGTATACCTTCCTAAAATTCCGCTCAACCTATCATAAAATCATTATGTAGGAATAACTACATAGGAGGTTATGCTTTGACGGTTAATAATGCAGTTTCAAACAGAATAAAAAAGTTACTAAAAGAAAAAAAGATGACACAGTACAGATTGGAAATTCTTTCGGGTATACAGCATGGCAGTATGCAATGCATTATGAACGGACGGAACAAAACCGTCCGATTGAATACGGTTATGATGCTGGCACGCGGTTTTGATATGTCG
The DNA here is from genome assembly GCA_948938605.1 of uncultured Eubacteriales bacterium. Lineage (GTDB taxonomy): Bacteria > Bacillota > Clostridia > Christensenellales > CAG-314 > Fimimonas. The sequence continues at coordinate 15,733 of CARAIG010000033.1, read as the reverse complement.
TTGTTGGAATTTTTAGACGACGAACTGTTCCGATCGGACGAATTGGAAATAGACTAAGGTATATTTACAATTAAATTTTTTATAGTCGAATATAGCACTATCACTTTTTGCAATTTGTGAGTATCGCTAATTTATCGATGTCCTATTATTGCTACTTTAATTTGCTAACATAACAATTATATCAAAACTATAATTCATTGACAAGCATTTACGCCTTTATAAATACATAATATAAAGACGTATTTTTAATGTCGTAATTTGTTATACTAAAACAAAAGTACTAACGGGGTAAATCTCTTGTCTATCAACGAAGCAGTAGCAAAACGCATTAGTAAATTATTAAAACAAAAGCATATAACGCAATATCGGTTGGAACAAAAGTCCGGCGTTTACCATGGCGCAATGGACAGAATTTTGTCGTGTTACAACAAAACTGTTACGCTAACTACGATATACAAACTGGCACGCGGTTTTGATATGTCGTTGTTGGAATTTTTAGACGACGAATTGTTCCGCTCGGACGAATTGGAAATAGATTAGTTTCATCGACAGTTTTTACAAGATTATTTTTTACCACAAAAGTCCCGACTTTTTTATTAACGTCGGGACTTTTTATTGTCATATAATACGACTGCCTACGTACAAATAATTTACATCGGTTTTTGCTTTAACAAATTAGTACAGCTGTTTTGAACACAACGTACAACCGCTATATAGACGAAAATTTATCATATACCGTTTACCACGCCGGAAAACAACGTCACGTCGTTGCTGTCCGTTATAATAAAACCGAATGCCTTGTCAATTACGAAATCTTCCCTTACGTTTTTAACGGGCGTTCCCGGATACGCCTCGGTCACCGCCAATACCGTTACCGCTGCGCCTTCGATGCCGTTTTTGTCGACGGTTAGGTCGGTAACGTGACAAATTGAACTGCAATAGCACTCATTATCTGTAAGTGCGGTAAAGTCGCAACGCAAGCCCGAAAACAGCGAATTTATGCCGAAATTGTCCTTTAATAAATCTTTTATATTCTTGTCGTACTTGCACTTATATTCGGGAAATAGCACACGTGTGAAGTAATGAGTGTCTGTTTCGTCATCAATACCACCGTAATCTTTTAGCCCATTGACTAAGGCAAGATTTTGCGCCGTAAACACTTGGTCGACGGTAAACCCGCCACAAGGCACAATAAACTTGATTTTGTAGCCGTCAGCAGTTGCAGTGTAAAAGGTATCGAACGCGTCGAAATGTGCCGCCCTGCCGCTTACGTAATCGCCTTGAAGCAACTGTGTACTTGTTACCGTTCCGTCATATGCTGCAAAATCGTACTTACCGCTTGCATACGGCAATTCGTTGCCCGAAGTGTTCCAAATAGTTTTAAGATACAGTGTGTTGATAAGCGCAAAAAGAGTATTCATCGACAAGTTAAACTCTTTATCGATTAGTCCCCTTGTTTGCTTTTTTACAAAGTCCTGCACCGCTTTGTTGGCATTAATGTTGTCCGTTGCAAACGGCGCCGAATACAAGTACGCGTAAAAATCGTCCGACAGCGATTGTATACAGTCTTTTTTGACGTTTGCACCTTCGTTTATCCATATGGAATTGGACAAATCCAACAATCCCGTAACCACGCCGTCCGCCTTGCGTTCGACTGCAAGCGAGTTGTACAGCGTTGCAAAATGCGTTTTAAGTTGTCCGTTTGTGACGTTAAGCGCATTTAATATTTCCTGACGGGTGTCACCTTCGGCGCATTGGGAAGCAAGCGCAAGCGCCATATAAACCGAGACGGGCGACACAGCGAAATTGTCCGTTTGTCCGTAATCGGCGTAGGCGCAGGCGGCAAAGTCGGAAGCGAAAGATTCGACGCTGTTTTTAAATGATAAGTACCCTTCGGTATTCAGTTCCGCAAAATCAACGCGTTCCGCTTTTTTCGGCGAACCTAAAAGCGTGCTTTTGCCGTTAAGCGCGGTATTGTTACACGAAGTAAAAGTAAACAGACAAATAATTGCGCATATTACCGCAAAAGTAATTTTAAATTTGTTTTTCACTGTGCAATTCCCCTAAAATAATTTATCAATCAAATGACCGCTTGTCCTACGACAAAGACTTAAAAACCGAGTCAAGCTGCATTTACATTACATATTTTTAACGTATACAAAAGCTATTTTACTCACTTTTTTCCGATTTTTTATTATTATCATCAGGGTATAATAAAATACTCGCTTTTATGTACGCAAAAATTCTATTATTTAATATACGAACTTAATTTACTTTAATTTTACATGTTGCTTAATGCGTCGGAAAACAACGTCACGTCGTTGCTGCCCGTTATAATATATCACACACATACGAAACAAAATCTATATTTTTTAACTGTTCGCGTGATGTGATGTATAATGGTTGTTAATTGTAGTTAAACGTACTTAAACCCGATTGTGTATTCTATTATATAGGAATTTTTCCGTCGCGGCAAATAACGTATTTTGCAGGAATATCGTAATACCATCCGTCCTTACTGAACTTAATACTACGCCATTGCGCTATTGTTCCGTCATACTTTATCTGAGATAAATTGACACATCCACTGAAAACTGCGTGTCCGATAGATCTTACGCTTGCGGGTATTTGCGCGGAACGCAATTCGGCACAATTGAAAAACACTCCGTCTTCTATTACCGTAACATTTCGTGGTATCATAATATCTGTTAATCCCGTACTGTTAAACACGCTGCGTTTTAATGTTGATATCGTTGTAGGTACAGCAACTTTTTTAAGACTGCCGCAATTATAGAACGTACATTCGTCCACTAAACTTAAATGCTTAGATAGTACTGTAATGTCTGTAAGGTTACAGCAGCAAGAAAAAGACTCCCTGTTAATTACAGTTAAATTGCGTCCCAAAATTACGTCCGTTAAATTTTTGCAGTTGGCGAAAGCATTATAACCGATTTCAATTACCGAATCGGGAATAACCGCGCTTTGAATATTGCAGTAAGCAAAAGCGTTATCTCCAATTACCTTTACGCTGCCGTCATCGGGAATAACGCCGTCAGAACTGCCTAAAATAAGAGTTTTTGTAGATTTATCTATCAAACAATTACCATCGCTTTTATAGCGTGGATTGTTCTTATCGACAATTATACTTACAAGTTTCAAACATTGCGAAAATGCGCCTTGTCCTATATCTGTCACGCTGTCTGGAATAATTACTTCTTCGAGTTTGGAACACTCGCGGAAAGCGTTCTTTCCAACAGACGCTAAGCCTTGCGGAAGTTGCAAATGCGTAATATTATTGCACTCGCTAAACGCCGTATCACCAATTGATACAACACTATCTGGTATAACTACGTTGCTCATGCAACTGTAACTAAACGCAAGGTTGTCTATTGCGGTAACGCCTTTCGGAATGCGTATTTCTCCTTCCTTTCTGTATTTTTTGTGTTCAGTCAAAACGCCGTTATCTATTTGAAATTCCGAAACATCATAATCGTTCAAAGTCGGATAAAAATCACCGTCGGACGCAATTTTTTGCGCGTTTCTTTCGGCAATACGTTGCAACAGAATTTCTCGCAGCATTTTCTCTGTGGCGTTTTCAATTGCTTTTTTAGAAAAACTTCTGCCGCAGTCTTCACATAAGTACACATTATCCGATTTTTTTACAAGCACTCCGCCGCATTTAAGGCAGCCGATATTTTCCAATTTCACAGTAAATCTCCGTTATTATTTTAGCTATTAAAAATAGGCGCATCTAACGATTTGCCTATTTTTGTTAATTGTTTATAATATCCTTAACTTTCATCAAACGGACAGTAGCCGAACGTTCGCTTTCGTCAAGCTTCATTTTGATGTACTTGATTGTTTCGGTAAGTTGCGGAATCATAATGTTTTCCAACGCGTTTACGCGGCGTTTGTTCTTTTCGATTTCTTCGGCGAGCATATTGCAGGTCTTTTCGATTTCCGCAAGTTGAATAAGTTTTACAACTACCGCCGATACTCCGCGCACTGCGTCGTCAAGCCCTTCGCACACCGTCAAAAAGCTGTACGGATACATTTCGCCGCCGCTGTCGCGGACGTGTATTTGCGGGACGTCCACGCCCATTACCTTGTGCGACGACGTTTCGATAGTTATGCTCCTTGACGGCATAAGTATCGCTTCGTCCACAACTCTGCTGTCGCTGTTTGCTCGTGCTTCGGCAAAACTGTTTAGAGCGTTGGCAAGTTCGCGTTCGGTTTCTTCACGCAAACGCTTGTTTTGCTCCGCAAGGGTTATAAAGCGACGGATCATTTCGTCGGTTTTGTCTTTTAATAGTTTATGCCCGCGCGATGCGGTTTTCAAACGTCCTTGCAGACGCTTCATTTCCATACGCGTGGGGTTGACATTTATTATTGCCATATAACCTCCGACCAAACGCGCGACGGCATTGTACGCAGTCGCTACGCTTTGTGCTAACAATTTTTTCCCCGTCGCGGTCGGACTTTAAGGTTGCGCCTGCTCGGCGCATCTTTTCCACTTTCGTTGGGGAGAACTTCCCCAACAGCCCCCGTGCGGGCGCAAAGTTCGGTACACGCCCGTACTTTGCTGTTATTTTTTTTGATTTTTTATTTCAAATCGCTGTGGATTTATATTGTAACGCGGTTACACTGCCGTCCGTCATTGCAAGGAGTGAAACGACAAAGCAATCCAGTGCAATTCGTGATACGTAATTATTGTTGAGTTTATTTAAATCGCAATCCCCATCCGTCACTACGTGACATCTTCCCCTTCCCCAAAAAGGGAAGGCTCTTTTAAGGTTGCGCTTCGCTGGACTTCTCCACGCGCTACGCTTGGTCGAAGTGACATATTTGTGAAGCGACAGTCTTATTAACATATCCTTAATTGCGCATTATTCTGGATTGCTTCGTCAAGCCTCGCAATGACGTTGATAATACCTTTGTTAAATATTAATCACCGTTACTTTGCGTCTGCCTGTCTTGTTCCTGCTGTTCCAATTCGGCTATTTTCCTTAACATATATTTACGGATAAATATGTAAATTATTATAATCATCAAGGCAATAGCCAAGCCGATTACCAATCCCCACCACAAGAATTTGCCGTTAATTACACTTAATATAATACCGAAAACAAAAAACACTACGGCAGATATCGGCATAGAAATACTAAGCATTTTCCAAGAAAATTTGTACTGTTCCAACAAAGAATTGATTTTTTTCACAAAATCCCCCCCCCGTTAAACAACGATACTTTGCAAATTAATCTTGCCAAGGTTTATAGTATTTGTCGAGTAGTTCTTCGCTGATACGTTTAAGTTCGCTCCTAGGCAAAATGCCCAAAAGTTCCCAACCCAAATTCAACGTTTCTTCGATTGTGCGGTTAGTTGTAAAGCCTTGGTTAATGTAACGCTTTTCAAATTCCACCGCAAACTTAGCGTACAGTTTGTCGATATCCGACAAGGCGCTTTCGCCCAAAATTGCCGACAGTTCCTTTGCTTCCTTACCTTGCGAATACGCGCTGAACAATTGGTTCATCGTGCTTGCGTGGTCTTCGCGGGTTTTGCCCTTGCCTATACCTTTGTCCTTTAAACGGGATAAACTCGGCAATACGTCGATAGGCGGATTGTAACCGCGCTTGTACAAGTCGCGCGACAATATAATCTGTCCTTCGGTAATGTACCCCGTAAGGTCGGGGATCGGGTGCGTTTTGTCGTCTTCGGGCATTGTTAAAATAGGAATTTGCGTAATACTGCCCTTACTTCCGCTAATACGTCCCGCGCGTTCGTAAATTTGAGCTAAGTCGGTATACATATAACCGGGGTAACCGCGTCTGCCGGGTACTTCCTTACGGGCAGCCGATGTTTCGCGCAGTGCTTCGGCGTAGTTGGTTATATCCGTCAAAATTACAAGCACTTGCATACCTTTTTCGAATGCAAGGTACTCCGCCGCCGTCAACGCCATACGCGGAGTAGATATACGTTCGATTGCGGGGTCGTTTGCAAGGTTCATAAACATAACCGTACGTTCGATTGCACCCGTCTTGTTAAAGTCCTTAATAAAGAAGTCCGCTTCCTCGTAGGTTATGCCCATTGCGCCGAATACTACGGCAAACTTTTCGTCGTCGCCCAAAACACGCGCTTGACGGGCAATTTGCGCAGCAAGCTGAGCGTGCGGCAATCCGCTTGCGGAAAACACCGGCAGTTTTTGTCCGCGGACAAGCGTATTTAAGCCGTCTATTGCGGATACGCCCGTTTGGATAAATTCGTTGGGGTAATCGCGCGCATACGGGTTAATGGGCTGACCGTTAACGTCCATACGCATTTCCGCAATTATAGGAGCGCCGTTGTCGATAGGTTCGCCCATACCGTTAAATACGCGTCCGAGCATATCTTCGGATACGGCAAGTTCCAAACTTCTGCCCAAAAACCTTGCTTTGGACGTGGAAATTTTAAGTCCTTGCGTGCCTTCGAACAACTGAACCATTGCTCTGTCGCCGTTGACTTCCAGCACTTTACCTTTGCGGATTTCGCCGTTTTCCTGCTTTATTTCTACAAGTTCGTTATAACTTACGCCTTCGACGTGGTCAACCAGCATTAAGGGACCGACAACTTCGCGTATTGTTTTGTATTCCTTAAACATTGACGTCCCCCCTGTTAATTAAAGCGTTAATTTCCTTTTTGATGTTGCGTTCGATTTCGTCAAACTTGTCGATGTGCGCTTCTTCGATATACTTCGAACGTCCTATTTGTTCGCGTACGGTCAAGTTAAGCAAATCGGAAAGTTCAACGTTTTTATCCAAAGCGTTCAATGCTTCGTGGTAAAAACCTAAAATCAATTTCATCATTTTGTATTGTTTGTTTAACGAAGTGTACGTGTCTACTTCGTGGAAAGCGTTTTGGTGCAAGTAGTCTTCGCGGATTGACTTAGCAGTTTCCATAGTCAAACGGTCGCGCGCGCCCAATGCGTCCATACCTACCAAACGGACAATTTCGTTTAATTGACTTTCTTCTTGAAGCACGTAGCGCAGTTCGCCCTTTAATGCGTTAAATTCTTCCGAGACGTTTTCGGAATACCATTCTTCCAGTTTGTCGTCGTAAAGCGAGTAGCTTGTAAGCCAGTCGATTGCCGGGAAGTGACGTTTGTACGCCAAACTTGCCGACAAGCCCCAAAAGACTTTTACTATACGTAACGTCGCCTGCGAAACGGGTTCGGACAAGTCGCCGCCCGGAGGGGATACCGCACCTATTGCGGAAATTGCTCCGACAGTATCGGCACTGCCTAAAACTTTTACTATGCCCGCCCTTTCGTAGAACTCGGCAAGACGGCTGGACAAATACGCAGGGTAACCTTCTTCACCCGGCATTTCTTCAAGACGTCCGCTCATTTCGCGCAGCGCTTCCGCCCAACGGGACGTACTGTCCGCCATTATGGCTACGGTGTAGCCCATATCGCGGAAATATTCCGCAATGGTAATACCTGTATAAATACTGGCTTCGCGCGCGGCAACGGGCATATCGCTGGTGTTTGCAATGAGCACAGTACGCTTCATTAACGGTTCGCCCGTGCGCGGGTCGGTCAATTCGGGGAATTCGCGCAGAACGTCGGTCATTTCGTTACCGCGTTCGCCGCAGCCTATGTAAACTATAATGTCGGCGTCCGCCCACTTTGCAAGTTGGTGCTGAACAACGGTTTTGCCGCTGCCGAACGGCCCCGGAACTGCCGCTACACCCCCTTTTGCTATGGGGAATAACGTGTCCACTACCCGCTGACCAGTTACCATAGGTAAATCGGGTGACATCTTATTTTTGTAAGGACGTCCTTTACGTACAGGCCACTTTTGCATCATAGTAAGGTTAGTATCCGAAACGTTTGCGATGTTTTCGACAATTGTATAGTCGCCTTCCTTGACAACGGACTTGACCGTTCCTTCAACTCCGTACGGAACCATAATTTTGTGCAAAACTACGGGAGTTTCCTGTACGGTACCCAAAACATCGCCCGCGACTACTTTGTCGCCCGCCTTTACGCAAGGAATAAAGTGCCATTTTTTGTTGTGATCGAGAGAATTAACTTCGATACCGCGCCCTATACGGCTGCCGGACTTTTCCATAAGTTCCTTTAACGGACGTTGAATACCGTCAAAAATACTTTCGATAAGTCCCGGCGCAAGCTCGACGGACAACGGCGCGCCCGTAGACACGACTTCGTCGCCTATTTTAAGACCGCTTGTTTCCTCGTATACTTGAATACTTGCCTTATCGCCGCGCAGTTCGATAACTTCGCCGATAAGTTTTTTATCCGAAACTTTAACAACGTCGTACATTTCGACGTCCGCCAAGTTTTCCGCTATAATAAGCGGTCCGCTGACTTTTACAATTTTTCCTTTCATTTCTTAACCTCTAATTAAGAGTATTTGTTTGTTTGTATTTTGCAGTAAGTACCTAACCGCAATTCGTAATTGCGGTAACGTTTAATTTACTTTTAGATTGCTTCGCTTCGCTCGCAATGACGAATAAGTATAAGCGAACTGAGCGTGAGTACGAAGTTTAACGCCGTAGATGCCGCGATATACGTTTTCAAAACTATTTGTTGAACAGTATGTCTACTCCTATTGCTTTTTCCACGTCGGCTTTAATGCCTTGCATTCCAAAGCCGCTTGTTGCCGACGTTGTGGGGATAGGCACTACCGCAGGGAAAGTACGCAGTTTTGCGCGGCTTAAAACTTCGGGGATTTGTTCCGCCAAGTTTTCCGCAACAAATACTACGGCGTAGTCGCCAAGACTCAACTTTTTAATTAAGTTTTGCGCTTGTTCGGCGTTTACCGCATCGAATACTTCAACGCCGACAGCCTTAAATGCAAGCACGCTGTCCTTGTCGCCGATTACTGCAATTTTGTTATACATTTTTGATTAATTCCTTTATTTTGTCCTTATCCTGTCCCGACTTAATTGCTACAAAAATTTTACGGATACGCTCGATTTCGTTGACTTTGTTGAAAAAATATTCTAAGACAGGTTGTATTGTCATAAGGTCGGCGTTATCGCGCAATATTTTGTAAAGACTAGCCTTTTGCTCGATTTCGGCTGACAAAAGATTTGCATTATCCAAACTTGTAAGCAAGTAAAACTGTTTGTATTCGTAAGGCAAATTAATTGCCTTTTGGTCGCTGTCAAACAATTCCGACAAAGTATCGCGGGATATTTTACCGCCGTCGACAATCATTTCCAAGTAGACCGATTTGTCCAAATTAGCCTTTTTAACCCTATACGCCGACATAAGGTTTGTTGTGTCGGCAAGGTATTGGAACATCTGCTGAACAAACTTGAAGCGCAGTTTGCATTTTTTTGCGTAATACGCCATATCGGCAAACATAGCTTTGTCCAATGTAATATCCACAATGCTCGGGCTTCGGTTGCCGTTTGCATACTCGGTATCGATCCTGTCGCACGCTTCCGCCATATTTTTGGAACACAGCGAATAATCGTCTACGACAAACGCCGACTGCATTTTGTCGGGTGAAACCGTTGCTTCGTTATAGCAGTAAGCAAGTCCGTCCTGACGCATATATTTGCTTTTCATTAGGACTTTTGCGTTAAGATAGTCGTACTTAGCCAAAAAATACTTTACCGCCCATTTATTCGAACACAGTTCCTTCAATACGTTCAACGCTTGATCAAGTTCGGCAGTGAGCATTATTTCGTAATCGTTTGGAGCGTCTAAAACAACGCCGTTGCCGTAACCGCTTTCACTAAGCAGTTTTACCGCTTCGGACAACGTGTTGCTTTCAGCCATACGGTTAAACTTGTCCGCACCCATCAGACGCGTTGACATCACCGCGATACGACCGTTAGCATATAATTGTTCAACTTGCATTTTACTCTCCAAATAAACTTTTAGCTACTTTGCCTTCGGTTTGTTCGCGAAGATAATCCACCACTCGCTTTAACGTCAAATCCTTTTCGTAACCTTGTCCTTGCAAAATCACTCCGCCCTGTTCGTTGTGGCAGGTTTTAGACAAAACAAGTTTTTTGTTTGCTTCGTCCAACGTTTTTTGCGTAATGACGTCGCGGTCGCATTTTGCTACAATTACCGTTTCGCCTTGTTCGGCATACTTTTTAAGCAATCCCAAAACAAACGACTGTTTTTCGCGCACGGGCAAATCGGCAAGACGGTGCAACGCCTTGTCGTAACAATCGCCTATTAGGCGTTGTTTTGCTCCCAACTTGTATTTCCTAGCGTCCAATTCGGCAGTCGCCACGCGGTTGCGCAAACGTTCGCTTGCGGCGTTTTGCGCCTTGACAAGCATTGCCTGCTTGTCCGCTTCGCACTCCGCTTGCGCTTGCGCCTTTAACTGTTCCGCCTTTTGTTCGGCAGTCGAAATGAGTTTTTGACACTTTTCGTCGGCATCGGACAGTATTTTGTTTATAATATTTTCCTTACCGTTCATTGTAACCTCGATATGTTATCTTACAAATAACGTTGCAAGCGCTTGCGTTGCTTCTTTTACGGGTTCAACCGCAATTTTAGTAATACTTGCTACGGGGAAATGGTTGAACAAAATAATGGATACTACAAGACCCAACAATGCGTAGAATTCGATCATAGCGGGGAACAGGAAAGCCTTGGACGTTTCGCTGTTTTTACCTACTGCAATGATTGTGGCTGCGGAAGCCTTGCCTTGCAAATACGCCGACATAAAACCGCCGATCATCATAGGAAGACACGCCCAAAGCACATTCCAACCTTGCGCCATAATTTGCGCGCTTGTAGCAGACATTGCGTTTGCCGCTTCCAAGTTTGCAATTGTCGGCAATGCGCTTGCGCCGATAAACGCAATAGCAAATCCGTACAAACCTTGTGTTGCGGGCAAAAGAGTAAGAATAATTACCTTACCGAACTTTTTGGGATCTTCCGCCAAAACGCCTGCCGAAGCGGTTGCCGTAGCTTTAAGTCCCAAGCCCGAACCGATACCGCAAAGAAGGGTAGTTAAAGCAAGACCTATAATACCCAATGTTAAACCTGTCATTTTTAGTTACCTCCAAAAATTATGTATAAATTGATTTTTGTTTTATTTAAAAAGATTGCTCTTCTTTTATCAACGTGTATTTATTAACGCTTCCGAACGGCTTAAACAATTCGCCTTCGCCCGTATAGAACTTTCCGAAAAATTCCACGTATTGAAGACGTCCGTTGTGAATGTACACGCTAAGCACGCCCATTGCAAGATTGAACAAATGCGCAACCAACAATATGATAAATGCAAACACGTATCCTACTCCGCCGCCGTCCATTACCATTGCGCTAATATCGTTTACGACACTGCCAACCAATGCCGAACTTAACATAAGCCCAAACACGCGGATATAACTCATTATGTCGGAAAAATAGTTGATAATACCGTAAACGCTGCCGAAACTGCTTTTGACCTTGCCCAAAATGCCTTTGGAACCCAGTCCCGCGCAGATAACCCCCACAGCCAACGACGCCAAACATACGTACAATGCAATTTGACTTACAATGTTAGGCAGTCTTACGTTTGCCCAAGGTTCGTATGCCGCCATATCCATTGCCATATTGAATATTGCAAGTATCAAACTTACAAAAGTTATTATCCAAGGGAAGTCCGCAAGCCAAGCAGCCAACGTTTGCTTATGCTTGATTTTTACCGCCATTTTGCAACCTATTCCCGCGCAAATATGGATGATACCCAACATTAGGCTTATTATCATCATAACCATCGGATATTCGTTAGGCGACGGTACCAGTCCCGTATAAATTTGATAACAGAACATACTGCCGAACAGCGCGCCCACTACTATTGCGGACAAACCGCACATACCGAACAGTTGAAGCATTGTTTTGACGCCCGTCTGCTGCTTTATTACAAACGTAGCGGCTACACCCGCTATAAGCAGTAACAGACCGTAGCCTATGTCCGCCACCATAAAGCCGAATATGATAAAGTAAAATACCGACATTACGGGGTTAGGGTCTACTTCGTGATAAGCGGGCGGGGAATACATATTTGTTATTCCTTCGAATTTGTTTACCACGTTGTTGTTTTTAAGCAAGGTGGGCGCAAATTCGTCTTCGCCTATATCTAAACACCTAACCGTATAATTGCTTGTTACTTCTTGTATTGCCGACAGCACTTTTTGCTCGCTTTCGGCGGGATAGTACGCTTCCAACACAAACGTAGTATCGGTGCTTGCAAGGTCGCCTTCCGCCGACAGTTTTGCGTCTAACAACCCTAAATAATCGGCGTAAACCTTCCACTCGGCAATATTACCCGCGTATTTTGCAACCTTGCCGTTTAGTTCGGCATTAAGTATAATCAAGCCTTCTATTTGCTTTTTAATATCTTCTATTGCAATTTTAGGCAATGTTTCGCACACAACCGAACAGTTGACAAGTCCGCAAACCGCCACCTGTTCAAAAAACTCAGTTTCGCTTTTGTGCGCTATTACTACAACCAACGTAACGCTGTCGGTTCCGCCCGTCACTTGCAAATCGACCATTTCGTAAGCGCTTGCCAACTTCTTTAAAGCGTCGATTTCGCTGCTGTTTATTTGCATTAACCTGACGACAGAACTGTCGGTATCCTTATACCAAGTTGTAGGATGCGGCAAATTTTCCACTAGCTGCAAACGGGCAAGTTCGCTTTTCTTTTGCGTAAGCGCCGCTTCGTTTGCGGTAATTGCTTGACGGAGTTCCGCAACTTCGGTAATGTCGTTTTCGATACGCTCTATATTTTTGCCGAAACCTAAAAAGTAATCGAAATCGATTTCCGCAAGCGGACGCGCAAGGCTGCCCTTGGGCAAGTCTATCTTTTGCGACTTGTTACCCTTGTGCAATGCGTTGTAATTGTCCGCCGCTTCGGCAACGTACGCGATGTATTCTTCCGCGCGGGCAGACGCCGCTAAGTATTTTTCCCGCGACAAAGAAACGTCGGAGCGGGTACACGCTTCGATATCTGCGCTGCGTTTAAGCTCCACCGATTTGGTGCGGATTAACGCGTCGAATATGCTGTCCTTATCCGACTTCATTGCCAGCAAGGACAGTTTTTTCATTGTTACAATGGACATTATTTAGCCTCGATAATTATTTTTACCGCTTTTTCGATATTCTTGGCGTACATTGCCGTTTCCTTATCCGTTTGCGCATTAAGTTCGGCAAGACGGGATTTGGCTTGATTGTCGGCAAGTTCGTCGGCTTTTTTCATCTGCTCGGCATAAGCGGATTTATGTAAAGCGGCAGCGTCCTTTTTAAGCACTGCTATTTCCGCTTCTGCCTGTGCGATAATTTCCGCAGCTTTTGCTTCCGCTTCTGCCACGCGACGTTTTGCAACGTCTTCGGCGTCCAATATGGAGTTGATTACTTCTTCTATCATAAGTCCTCCTTCATATCCGACCAATCGCGCGACGGGATTTGCCGTTGGCAAATCTGCTTTCCGTCGCGGTCGGACTTTAAGGTTGCGCCTACACGGCGCATCTTTTCCCACTTTTGTCGGGGCAAGCCCCAACAGCCCCGCTAGGGCGCAAAGTTCGGTACACGCCCGTACTTTGCGGAGTTTTATTATTCATTATTCCGACCAATCGCGCGACGGGATTTGAATATAATGCGGAATGCGGAATTGCGGTAACGTTTAGTTTAATTCTGGATTGCTTCGTCGCTGTCGCTCCTCGCAAAGACGGCAAGATATATAGATATACCTTAGTATGTCATCTTGACCAAGGCACTTGTGCCGCGCGGAAAGATCTAGCGTAGCGTAATATGTTATTAATGTCGCCGACATTATGCATTGCATTGCGCATTAAAACCCGCCAGTACGAAAAATCAATTTTCTATTTTATTTACTCGCACTTCGTGTCTGCCGCCTTCGAACTCGGTATTCAAAAATGCGTCCACAATTACTTTTGCAAGTTTTACGGTAACATACTTTTGCCCCAACGCTATCATATTGGCGTTGTTGTGCCTGCGCATCATAACAGCCATATCTACGCTAGTACACAAAGCGCAGCGAACCCCTTTAACTTTGTTGGCAACCATAGACATACCTATGCCCGTTGTGCAAACAACTATGCCGCGTTCGCATTCGCCGACAGACACCGCATTTGCAGCTAACTTGCCGAAGTCGGGGTAATCGCAACTGTCCTGAGTATTTGTGCCGAAATCACGTACTTCGTATCCCGATTCGGTCAAATACTTAATTATTGCGTTTTTAAGTTGCAGACCGCCATGGTCACACGCTATTGCAATCTTCACAGTGTTACCTCTCAAAATAAATTATTGCCCGCCGAGCGGATAAGACGGTTAAGTATGCTTTGGGCAAATGCCGTCTTGGAAGAAAAACTTGCTACAATGTAATCGTAGTCGTTTTCCAAAATCCTTAAATTTTCAAACAAGTTATGCGCTACTTCGTCGTCGTTAGTGCCAATACAAACCGCATTGCAGCCTTTAAACGATTGGGGACTTTCCACCAGCAAAACGGGGTTAAAGCCTTCCTTTACCAAATTGTCGTAGCAGTCCTTTATTTTTGCCACATCGCCGTCAAGGTTTAATGCCATTGGGATTTTAGGTGCATAGTGCTTGTACCTTACCCCCGGCGAATTAACCTTAGACTTAGGATCGGTTACAATCGTCACTTTTTTGCCCAATACTTTTTCGATTTGTTCGGGAGTAACAATGCCGGGACGCAATATAAGCGGTTCGTCGCCGGACAAGTCCAACACTGTCGATTCAATGCCCACATTACAAGGCTCACCGCACAATACAGCGGATATTTTGCCGTCCAAGTCATCCCTAACCCGTTGCCAAGTGGTAGGACTTGGACGTCCGCTTGTGTTGGCGCTAGGGGCGGTAACGGGAACAACGCAATGACGCAAAAAAGTCCGCGCCTGAACAGACTCGGGCATACGGATAGCAACAGTATCCAACCCTGCCGTTATGCAATCGTCGATAATGCTGCGTTTAGGCAACACTACCGTTATGCTTGCAGGCATAAGGTTGTCGATTATTTTTTCGGCGTCAGGGCTAATTGTCCTTGCAATTTGGGATATTTGTTCCTTGCAATGAACGTGGACAATAAGCGGATTGTCGCTCGGTCTGCCCTTTGCGACATACGTGCTTTTTACCGCTTCAACGTCAAATGCGTTTGCGCCCAAGCCGTACACCGTTTCGGTAGGAAAAGCAACAAGTTTGCCTTGTCTAATAAATTCCCCCGCCGTCGATAAATCTTTTTCGTTAAATTGTAAATACTGTGTATTCATTTGCTACCGTAGGTTAGTAAAACGACAATTTTGCCGCACACTACACCACTTGGTATTTTACCACAATTTACAATTTTTGTAAATGCTACAAACTGCATTTTTGACAAAACTTTTTTACAGAGTTTCTTTTTATTTGAGGGGTAGAAATGATAGAAAACTGTTTTAACTGCGGAGAATGATTGTTAAAAAAGTTGCCGTACAATGCAGTTTGTAACATAGCCATATTTCTATGACTATCCGCATTATAAACGACAACTCTTAAAGTAAACTTTATTTACCGATTGTGACTCTATTTATTTTCCGCTATATACTGTTCCAATGCCGTTGCAAGTTGGTCGGGGCAGGACGTTTGCTTAAATCCGCATTTGATACCTTTAAGTTTTGCAACCGCCTCGTAAATATCCATACCTTCTACTAACGCCGAAACGCCTTTAAGGTTGCCGTTGCAACCGCCCAAGTAACTTACATT
>CARAIG010000032.1 GCA_948938605.1 uncultured Eubacteriales bacterium | reverse complement strand
TTGATAATATAACAAGTAAAAACACGTCTTATCTAAAACTTCCAGATAGTAATTGCTTCACTTATTGTTTGAAAGAGATTATGCACAGCCTAAAAAACGAAATTGAAGGAAAGGTTACTCATAACTATTCTAATTTACTCATCAATAATTTTTATAACTATATGTTGCATGATACAATTTTTAAGGAATTAAATTCATGGCAATATTCTCGATTGGTTCTAACACTAAAAAACTGTTCAGAAGGTGATATGACCAATAAAGAAGAGATTAGAAATTATTTAGACTATGTTTGTTCTATCTGGTCAAAGCCTTATCAACGCAAGATATTAAAAAAAATTAATAAAAGTTTACAAACGGGGACGTTAGAGGACGCAGATCATAATATCGTTATTATTTTTATTAATGAACTTTTGGCCAACGGCAACAATTACTTATATCTTAATTATATGCTTAAATTGTATAAACAGGGCAAATTTGGTTCATGCGAAAACTTTTTGGAATATTTAATGTATGGCAATCTGGACTCTTTTGATATTTTGATTCCAATTACTGATTTGGGATTAAAAGATCAAAAGTTGTTTGAATTGAAAGGTCAGAAAATTGTGAAAGAAAACAATGCAACTTACTGTAAGGTTTATGGAAATAATATAAGCGATTTCTTTCATTTAATTAAAGAGAATTTACTAAGAATAGAGTCTTTGTTTAATATACTAAGATTTTACTCTAATAGTAAGATTGATTTTTTAAGAGATCAGGATATTTTGGTGAGTAGTAAATATTTTAATGAAACGTTTGAAATACAATTCGACGATATTACTAAATATATTGGAGCAACTCCACCTTATAAGAATCTAGAAGAAACAATCGATACTTTAAACGAATTAAAAGAAACAAGCCAAGATCTTTATCACAAAATATTAAACACGATTAGTTATGCGGAAAAAGATAGGGATTACATGGATTCGTCGTCTTTTGTTGATAATTGGATTGCATTGGAGACGCTTGTTTCAATGAGTGGCAGAAAAATAGGTTATGATTCGGTTAATTATTTTATTCCAATAATGCTTACAGCTCGTTTTGTATTAAATGATGCCAATAATACTCTTGAGCAGGCATATCGCAATTATGGTAAGAACATAAGATTAAATGAGTTTCTGTCGTTAGTTGCGCAGAATAAGTTTGACTTTAGTAAAATCCTAAATCCTTATTATAAATGGGAACTGAAACGATTAGCAACGGTTTTTTCAGACACAAAACAGATTCAAAAAGAATTTGAACGCATAGAAAGATTGTTGAGATTAGATATAATGCGAATCTATATGTTACGCAATGAATATGTTCATGCCAGCAATTTGCAGGCGTTTAATTCTATGCAACATATTAAGTTAAAACACTTGCTACCAGCAAGTTTGGATGAGTTTTTCAAGATTCTAAATCTGAATAAATGCGACAAGTCCAAAATAGATGCGGCATTTGAAGTGTATACAGACTTTCTTAATCGATATAATATTCGTAATACTGCGTTTAAACTATTAAATGAGAAAATAAAAGTCAAAAATGGAAGTGTCACATTATCTACAACATTAGAGGAACACAAAATAACGGTAGATATTTTTGCTATGAATATTTTAAAAAACAATATGTTACCATTGAAAAATTATATAACATCTGATGAAATTTAATTCAATGTTAAGAAAAAATTATATAAAAAAGTATTTAAATTGAGAGAGTGAAAAATTAGTTATAATAATAAAAACTCGATTGGATTTTGAGTATATTCCTGTGCGATATGTTTGGGATTATCGTGAGAATAGGTTGTGTCATTGTTCTCCTCAAATTATAAAGAAACAGTCATCTGTCGGGCGAACAGGTATTCCACGCAAAATTGACGCAAAATTGGGACAAAAATGGAAATTCGGCTTAGAAGCCCGTTTAAAGCCCTTAAACGCGATGTTTTGAAATCGCTTGGTAGGTTCAAATCCTGTTCTCTCCGCCAAACGGCGACTTGCTTTTGTGTCGCAAAATAAAAGGAACGCATATGCTTGTGTTCCTTTTTATTTTGCTTTCTTTTGCTTCGTCGCCTGGTCTTCGACAACAGGACAGTTTGAATTATGTATCGGTCGCGTTGCTCCCTCCCCTTGCTTTGCTCGGACAAATCCTGTTTTTTTCTACCAAACGGCACATAAGGGCGCGTCTAGCGCCATTTTTGCGTGTCTCGTGTGGTCATTTACGTTTAATTCCCGTCACACGCGCCCTTAAAAGTCCGTAATCTGCAACCATTCTATGCCGTTTGGAACGCAATCTTTTTTGTAAGGTAAAAACACTAACGCAATAGCGCATTTTGTTGCCATTTTAAGTTTTTAAACTAACGCAATGTTTTAGTTAATTTTGTTATTTACCTAATTGCGTAAAAACGTGCAAATGTTTAGTAAGCAATAGTAGTGCTAATAGGCGCGCCTATAAATTATAATTTACTTAACTGTTAAGTGAACGTCAAAACTTTCTTTTCATTATTGATAAATGGTATTGACTTGTTCATTTTAGGTGTTTATACTTAAAAAGTACTTAACGGTTAATTAAACCGTAAGAAAAACAGGAGGATACTATGAAAAAGACACTTTTAGCCGTCGTATTGACACTGTGTATGATTTTGTCGGTTGCGCTTGTAGCCTGTCAGGATCAAGTAACGTTAACTCTTTACGACAATGACGGAACAACGGTATTGAATACCGTAAAAGTCAACAGGGGGGGGTACCTACTAAGCCTGCCGATCCTACCAAAAAGGATATGACTTTTAAAGGCTGGTTCATCACACCGACAAATCCCAAGGAATTCGACTTTACAAAGCCCTTGGAAGAAGATGCAAAAGCGTACGCTCAATGGCAAAGCGCAGACTATCAAGACGACCGCGACTGGGTACTTTCGGGTACAATGAACGGTTGGGGCAAGGCTCTTGACGATTTCCATTTCGAAAAAGTATCGGGCAAAGGCAACGAATTTACCATTACCGTAAATATGAGCGCCGACGACTCGTTTAAATGCACTGTATTGCGTTCGGACAACACGCTTGACTATAACGACACCGTAAACGGCGCAAACGTAGGTTTCACATCTATTAAAAATCCGGGCGACAATTTTGAAGGTAAGGCTTCCTTAGGCGACGCTCCGCAAGATATTTTGTGCAAAGTTGACGGCAATTACACTTTAACATTGACAACCGACCCCGTAAACTCCAACAACTCTCTTACAATAGTTCGCAACGGCGACAAAGTACCCGAAGTTGAAAAGGAAGTTATAACGTATCACATCAAGGGTAAGGATATTACCGCTTGGCAGGATATGTTAACAGCCGCAACAAAATTCAATAAAGTAGGCGGAAAACTTACTCTTACCGTTTACCTTGCCGAAGGCGACGAATTTATGTTTACGCAAATGAAAACGAAAGCGGGCGTATCCTTGCAAGGATTAACGTTTAATATCAAAAATCTCGATACCGAAAGCGCTAAATTGTTTGACGGAACAGGCAATTGCAAAGTTAAAACAAGCGGTTACTATACTTTTGAATTAGACGCTGAAAACAAAACTATTAAGGCTACTCTCGACACCGAAAAAGAACGTACGGAAATGAAGTACTTCCTTGACGGTAAATTCGGTACTACAAATTGGGGCGATTACCAAAAAAAGCAAGAAGAATATAAACTTACCAAAAACGGCGAAGTTTACACAATCGAAAACGTAGAACTTGCTGTCGGCGACGAAATACTTGTTCGCGGATACGCAGCAGATGCAACAACGATAGATTGGGATACACCCCGCACCGACTACGGCAACGAATATTTATTCGGTTCGGTAGGCGTTAGCGCAAAAGACGCTAATATCAAGATTGACGTTGCAGGAACATACAACATATCCTTTAACGCTTATACGCAAGCAATCACTGTTGCTAAGGCGGGTAAAGACGTTTATCTTAAAGGTAAAAACATTAACAATTGGGAACATCAATTTAAGGCGGAATATAAGTTTGTAGCAACTGCTGATGAAGCAGTTTACGAATTAACAATTGAAATCGAACAAGGCGAATTGGGACTCGCCGTTTACAACATCGGCGAATCGACCGGTAATGGCGGTTGGGTTGGCAGAGACCAACTTGGAACTGAAGGTACCGCAAACGCAATGTTCGGAACCGATGGCAACCTTAATTGTCAAACAGCAGGTACTTACCGTTTTGTGTACAACTACAAAACAAACACACTTAACATTTATACAGTAACTGCCGAATAACAAAAAACAATCATTACCGCAAAAAAACTCCGCAACCAAAACGGTTGCGGAGTGCGGTAGTGTTTTTAAATTTTTGTGATATTACACTTTTATATCGTGGTCGGCAACTTCTTCGCGACTTAGCGCAATTTCCAAACATTGCCACAGTTTTTCCAGTTTTTCGTGGTTAATCGTGTCAATTATCAGGACGTCCTTAGCAAAGCGCTTGGAATATTTGCCAAGCATTTCGCCAAGTACGACCGCATTGCAGTTTGTAATTTGGTTTGCAAAGTCAAAATTGTCGGCAATAATTACGTCGTTAAACGTCGACAGCAACTTCTGTTTCAACTGTTCGCAGTTAAGTACGGGGCTGACTGTTTTGTAGTTGTTTTCGCCGTAAATTTTGTCCGCAATGCTTTTTATCTTGCCGTAATCGGTATACACTTGAAAAAACAGTTCGTTGTCGGGTATTATCATATCCAACGCAATAAGCGGGCAAAAGTTAAGTTCGCCCAATTCGCGGAAGAAAGCGGAATTTAAATTGTGGCAAATTATCGCGTCGCTGTTGGAATAACTGCTTGCTTCCTTGCCGAATGCAAGTTGCAGTGAATATCCCTTGTTGCAAACATACCGTTGCAGCCTTTCGGTAAGCAGCATAGTTTCCGCCTTGCTAAGCGCAAACTTGTTGTCGTCGATAAACAGCGTAATAATGTTTGTCTTTCCGCTGGAAATGCACTTAGCTGTAAAGTTTATCCGGTATTGGTGCAAATTTACCACTTGCAGTATTTTTTGACGGGTTGCTTCGCTAATGCTTTGGTCCTCGCGGTTGTTAAGCACGTAACTGACCGTAGCAATGGAAACTCCTGCTTCGCGTGCAATGTCGCGGATTGTAACTTTTTTACTCATAATGCTAAAATTATAAACGTGTTGACGTGTTTTGTCAACATATAAAACTTTTAAGGAATATTCTTATGAATTTACAAGCAATTTACCACCGTCCGGAAAGCAACTACTGTTTTGCGGTATCCCCCACAAAATTAACGCTGCGTATCCGCTTTGCAAAAGGGGAAAAACTCGATTCTGTTGCGGTACTGCACAACACAAAATACGACATTGCAAGCAAACAGTTTAAGTCGCAAATGCCGTTGGCTTTTTCCGACGGACTGTTCGATTACTATTCGGTAACTCTTGATTTGTCCGACCGTCGTATTGCTTACGTTTTCGAAATAACGGTAAATAACGCCGTCAAATATTTTTGCGAAGACGGATTAATAGACGGTTACGACTTTGACATTGCGTATTTTAACAGTTTTCAGTTTGCTTACATTCACGACAGCGACGTAGTCAAACAAACTGACTGGTTAACCAATGCGGTATTTTACCAAATATTTACCGACAGGTTTTACAAACCGCTAAACAAGCAAGGGTCTTACATAAATTCGCAATGGGGCGAACTGCCGACGCCAAAATCATTTTACGGCGGCGATCTTAACGGCATAAGGGAAAAGTTGCCTTATATAAAGTCGCTTAACGTTACGGCGCTGTATTTAACGCCCATATTCGAAAGCGAATCCAATCACAAGTACGACACAATCGACTATTACAAAGTCGACGAAATGTTCGGCGGTAACGCCGCTCTTACGCGTTTAGTTGACGAATGTCACGCTACGGGACTTAAAGTGGTGCTGGACGCAGTGTTCAATCACGTAAGCGAAAAATTTGCGCCTTTTAAGGACGTAATAGCCAAAGGGAAAAAATCCAAGTATTACAACTGGTTTGTAATAAACGGCGACACCGTTGACGAAACAAATACTAATTACGCCACGTTTGCCGCGTGTAAGTATATGCCTAAACTCAACACCGACAATCCCGAAGTTCAGCAGTATTTTGTCGACATTGCATTGTTTTATATGGAAAAATATTCAATTGACGGTTGGCGACTTGACGTGTCGGACGAAGTTTCCCACAGTTTTTGGCGCAAGTTCCGCAATGCGGTCAAAACCAAAAATTCCGATTGCGTTTTAATAGGGGAAAATTGGCACAACAGCGAAAGTTTCCTTAACGGCGACCAATTCGACAGCATAATGAATTACGCCGTTACAAAGCAAATGATGGACTTTTGGGTTTATGACAGTATAGACGCTCAAACGCTTGCTTGCCGTTTAAATGCCCAATTTGCCCGTTATAACGACGTTGTAAACAGTATGATGTTCAACCTTTTGGACTGTCACGATACACACAGGTTTTATTCCCTTTTAAATTGCAGCAAGGACAAACTGCTTTGCGCAATAGCGATAATGGTGTTTATACCAGGCAGTTTTAATTTGTATTACGGCACCGAAGTATTAACCGAAGGAGGCTACGACCCCGACAGCCGCAGGACATTCGATTGGGACAAATTAAACACTCCCGTTATTGTGCAATTTGTCGACAAATTGAAACAGCTGCTTGCGCTAAAACGCCAGCCTGCGTTAAAGGACGGGACGGTAAAAGTTTACAATCAAGACGGCTTGTTCGTAATTGAGCGCAAAACGGACAATCAAACGCTGCGGTTAAAAGTCGCTAAAAAAGCGGTAAGTGCCAAAGCGGACGGAATAATTAAATATAACGCCGAGCAGAATTTCGGCGACAACTCATTTTCAATAGAAATTGACGGGAGGTTATTATGAAAAAACTTGTAGCAATGATTATCGTCCTTATACTTGCGGTATCGCTGTGCGTAAGCCTTGTCGCGTGTGAAAAGGAAAAAGGAATCGTTATTCACGTTTTGGAAAACGATACGGCTAAAAAGGAAGGGTATTTAGACGTTTTGCTTGCAGCCTTCAACGATAAGTACAAGGATCAAAACGTTACGGCGGTGGATGCTAATATGGACGAGTACAGCGACTTGGAAAAAGACGGTCCTTACGGCTTCGGTCCCGACGTGCTTTATCAAGCAAACGATATTTTAATGAAGTATGTCGAAGGCAAACACATTTTGCCTATTAACATCCAACAGCTCGACTGTTACAAACAAGTTCCGCAGAACGCGTGGGATGCGTACAAGGCGACGGTCGACGGCAAAACCGTTTACTGCGGAGTTCCCGTAAACGTTCAACAACCTTTGCTGTATTACCGCAAGGATATGCTTCCCGCCAACTGGCAGACGGAATACGACAAAAACAGCAACGGCATTCCCGATATGGTAGAGTTTTGGACGGAAATGTACGCTTACAGCAAAAATATCCGCGAACAGGACAGCAGTAAGTTCGGTTTTGCGTTAAACCTTACAAACGAATATTTTAACAGCGGATTTTTGTTCTCGTACGGCGCGTACGTGTTTGGGGATAACAACACCAACGACAAGGATATAGGAATGAACGTCGGCAACGCCAAACTGGGCGGAAAAATAATTTGGGACCTTGCCGGCATTATGGACTTAAAATGCGCCGACGACTCGTTTACCAATTCGCGTACTACTATGTTGGCGCAAGGTACTATTTTTGCTAATATCTGTACGCCGGACATCACGTCGCAGTTTTTAAAGGAACTTGCCGCCGAATACAAAAAGCAAGGTCTGTCCGAAGCGGAAGCCGTTAAAAAAGCCAACGAAAATTTAGTTATAACTACTTTGCCTAAATTGCCCAAGGACGGCGACATAACCGTTAGACAGGACGTTACCGACGAATCGCTTTGGATTGCGCAAAAAACAATGGGCGGAATAAACGGCTACGGAATTTCAAGTTACGCTAAGGACCGCGAATGGTCGTTAAAATTCGTCGAATTTGCAACAAGTGCGGAAATGATTGCAAAACGTCAGGAAATGTTAGGAGTAGTTCCCGCGCGTGCCGACGTCGTCGCATTGTCCGATAACGAAGCGACAAAAATAACTTTCTCTAATTTGGACGACGGAACACTGGTCGTTATGCCGTCAATTTCGTCGGTTAGGACTATATGGTCGCCTATCAGTTCGTGCTTCAAAACCATTGCAACCGACGGTTGTAAAGATAAAAAGTTTACCATCAACGACATTCAAAGCGAACTTGACAAAATGGTTCAAAACATTAAAAACCAATTAACCATACTTCAATAATCATTATGGACAAAACAGTAAAAAAACAAAATATTTTTGTAAAAACCGGCAACTTTTTTAAAAAGAAATTTGCGGATATAAAGGCGTTTTTTAAACGTGCCGGACGTGAAACGTACGCTTCGATGGCTCTTATGGGTATGGGACAAATACTCAACGGTCAGTACATAAAGGGGCTGGTGTTCTTCCTGCTCGAAGCAGCATTCGTGGCGTATTTCGCAACGGTGGGCGTAGCCGACTTTATCGGCTTCTTTACCTTAGGTACGGTTAAAGGGGACGCATGGCTCGGCATCGAAGGGGACGACTCGGTAATAATGCTGTTGCGCGGTATCGTCGCTTGGTTTGCAATAGCAATCCTTGTGGTTTTGTATTTTGCAAATTTAAAGGACGCAAATAAATATGCGGAAATCAAGGGTTTAAAGGCAATGCCGTCGTTCAAGGACGACTTGACGACGTTGCTTAACAAAAACTTTTACAAAGTAGCGTTGATTTTGCCCATTGTCGGCGTGTTGGTATTCAACGTTTTCCCGATAGTGTTTATGATACTGATTGCCTTTACAAACTACGGTACGGTAGTTCCGCCCGAACTTGTAGACTGGTCGGTTAAGGACAGTTTCGGCAAACTTGTGGCATTGGGCGAACTGTCCCAAACGTTCTTCAAAATTTTGGGTTGGAACTTGCTTTGGGCGGTTGTTTCCACTTTTGCCAATTACTTTTTGGGTTTGGGGCTTGCGTTGCTTTATAACAAAAAGTGCGTAAAGGGCAAGGCAATATGGCGTGCTTTTCCCATACTTGCATATGCCGTCCCCGGTTTTATTACGTTGCTTGCATTTAAATTTATGTTCAGCAACGGCGGACCTATCAACAATATGATTGTAAGCAACGGCGGTCAAATTGTGGACTTTTTGGGAGTAAACTCCAAATGGATGGCGCGCGGGATAGGCTTTTTTGTAAACGCTTGGCTGTCCGTTCCGTCAATTATGTTGCTGGCAACGGGTATTTTGACAAATATCAACGGCGACTTGTACGAAGCGGCAAAAATCGACGGCGCAAACAAACTTGTCCAGTTCCGTAAAATAACGCTGCCGTTTGTAATATTTTCCACGACGCCCGTACTTATTTCGCAGTTTATAGGTAACTTCAACAACTTTGGCGTGTTTTACTTTTTGCGTAGCGGTATGGTATCCGACGGATATGTTGCGGCAAGCGACACCGACCTGCTTATTAACTGGCTGTACCGTCTGTCTATCGACAACAACTACTACGCGGTAGGCGCGGCTATAAGCCTTATAATCTTTATAATTACGTCGGTATTAAGTTTAATTGTGTACGTCCGCTCGTCGTCTTACAAAAAGGAGGATACGTTCAGATGAAAAAACCCGCTATGCGTTCTAAAAAAATTGCGGATTGCTTTTTGACGTACGCAATCCTTGTAGTTGTATCTATGGTGTTTTTGTTCCCCATACTGTGGCTTGTGCTAAGTTGCTTTTCGGCAAGCGGAAGCATTTACAGCTTTAACGGATTTTTCCCTACGGAGTACTCGTTTGACAGTTTTAAAACG
Organism: uncultured Eubacteriales bacterium; assembly: GCA_948938605.1. Lineage (GTDB taxonomy): Bacteria > Bacillota > Clostridia > Christensenellales > CAG-314 > Fimimonas. The sequence continues at coordinate 21,382 of CARAIG010000032.1, read as the reverse complement.
CTGTTTACCGATACGGTAATGTACAACTATATAAGTTGGTTCGGCTACACGTTGTTAGTCGCGGTGGTAAGCAGTGTAATAGGCACGTTGCTTGTAATTTTAACAGCCTTTACAATTTCGTCGTTTCAGTTTTCCGGACGTAAGTTTTTAATGAAGGGCGCGTTGGTTTTAGGTATGTTCCCGTCATTTATGGGTATGATAGCGGTGTATCTTCTTATGACGCAGTTCGGCTTTATCAACAGTCACATAGGCTTGGCGTTAATTTACGCTGGCGGTGCGCCAATGGGTTACTTGGTGCAAAAGGGTTTTTTCGATACCATCCCCAATTCCATTTACGAAGCGGCGCGTATCGACGGCGCAAGTAATTTGCATATCTTTTGCAAAATAACGTTACCTTTAAGCAAGCCTATAATAGTGTACACGCTTTTAACGCAATTTGCTTGGCCTTGGAGCGATTTCGTACTGCCTAAATTGCTGCTTAAAGACCGCGACTTGTGGACGGTGGCGGTAGGACTTATGTCCTTGCCGGAAACGGAATTTGCCCGTTTTGCCGCCGGTTCGGTATTTATTGCGGTGCCTATCGTAATACTGTACTTCTTTTTGTCCAAGTATATGATTAACGGACTTTCCGCAGGCGCAGTTAAGGAATAGTTTTTAATTGTTTTAAATGCGTAGCTTAAAGCGCAATGTAAGTAACTTGTGCTTTTAGTAAAGTAAAACGGTACAGCGTCAAACGTTGTACATACTGCATATTTTTCATCCTTTTTAAAAGACGTCCGCTTTTTGCGGACGTCTTTTAAAAACAAACCTTATTTTGCGTGCAAGCACAGTTCTATTAGTTTACCGCTTATTTTTGCTTGCCGCAATGTTTCGGCGGTAACTTTGTCGCCGCGGTGTATCATTATTTCCCCGTAAAAGTTTACAATGTTTTTGTCCGCCGTTTTGCCTATCAAAAAGGTAAAGTCACCGTATCTGCGGCGCATTGCGGACGGCGTTTTTACGGTATTTTCCGTCGGTTGAGCATTTGTGCATATTTGCATATGCTCCTTTTTTTGTTTTGGTTTGCTTTTAGACGGTTTTGGGGCTTTTATTAATATAATGTCGTCGGCGCAAGCAATCCTGCCTTTGTTAAACTGTTTGCCGTTGTCTAGCAGCAGTTTGCACAAAGTAGCGGTTTTGTTTACTATGCCGTCGGATGCTGTGCCCAATTGTCTGCCCAGTACGTCGTATACCGCCTTCCCTAGTACTACGGGACGTTTTTCGTCTGCTTCCTGCAAATTATGCGCAACAACGTATTCGTCCCTGTCGTCAAGTTTGTCGACGTAATACGCCTTGCCGTCAATTTCCAACAAGCACTTGCCCGTCTTTTTGTCAAACATAACTTCGCGCACTTGTCCTATCGGCAGTTTGTTTTCGTCGTAAATATTGCAGCCCGTCAACTGTTTAAGCGTCATCATTGCTTGTCCCCTTAATTTGTCAATCGGTATTTCACAGCGTTGCGCAATTGTTGCCGTTAATACCGATTGTATAATTATCCTAAAACGATTGAAAAAAATCGTAATATAATATATAATGATTTCGTAAAAAATATGCGGATATGTACTTTGTGCTTGTCGGACGGCATTGCTGTCCAAGCGCAAGCGGTCGGGGTACGGCTTCGCAATAAAAACGGAGGAAACAAAATGGGTTGGTTTAAATCGCAAATGTGGAAGGTTTTGGAATGGAAAGACGACAGCGCCGATACGCTTGTGTACCGTTTCCCTATGGACGGCAAGGAAATAATGAGCGGTTCGCAGTTGACCGTGCGCGAGTCGCAAGTGGCAATATTTGTCCATTTAGGTAAAATTGCCGACGTATTCGGACCGGGCAAATACAAGTTGGAAACTAAAAACTTACCCATATTGTCGGGTATAGGCAGTATTTGGTATCAGGGGGAAAGCCGTTTTAAGGCGGACTTGTACTTCATCAACACCAAGCAGTTTTTAGACCGCAAATGGGGCACAAGCAACCCCGTAACAATGCGCGATAACGAATTTGGTATGATACGTATCCGCGCTTTCGGCAATTACGCTTTCCGCGTGACCGACCCCGAAACGTTTATGAAGGAAGTTTTCGGCACCCGCGGGCTTGTAACGCTAAACGACGTCGAAGGCATTATGTCCAATATGCTTGTTTCCCAAATGAGCGACACAATTGCCGAAAGTAAAATTTCCGCATTGGATATGGCAATGAACTACCAAGAGTTCGGCGATATGATACGCGATAACGCAAGGGAAAAGTTTGCCGAATTGGGACTGTCCATTACATCGTTTACTGTTGTAAATATTAGCTTCCCCGAAGCAGTGGAAAAGACAATAGACGAACGTACCAACCTTGGTATACTGTCGGGACAAATGGGCGCTTACACGCAAAAGAAAGCGGCAGACGCTCTTGGCGAAGCGGCAAAAAACGGCGGCGGGGCAAGTACTGTAATAGGTATGGGCTTGGGTTCGTTAGTTAACAATACTACGGCGGCGGCAACGTCGACGCCCGTCAATCCCGCGCCTGCTCAGGCACCTGCTGCGGCAGCAAAAGTTGAAAACGGCGAAAGGTTCTGCGCTGCTTGCGGCGCTAAGATATCCGCAAAGGCAAAGTTCTGCACCGAGTGTGGCGCAAGGACTGCTTCAAGCAAAATCACTTGTCCCAATTGCGGACACGATTCCCTTGCGGGAACTAAGTTCTGTCCCGAATGCGGTCAAAAGTTGAGTTAACGGTCTATGCAAGGAACTTACAAAGTCAAGCAGGAGGCGTTTCAACGCAAATGTCCCAATTGCGGCGCTTCGCTTGTGTACGACCCGACCAAAGCCAAGCTATATTGCGCCCATTGCAAGGGGTATGTCGATTTTGACAAAAGTAAGGACGTTGTCGAGCGCGACTTTTCGGAAATTTTAACAATGGACAAATGGGACGAAACGGCAGTCCGTTATTACCGTTGCGAAAACTGCGGCGCGTCCACCGTTTTGCCTAGGTCTACCCTTGCAACCCAATGCCCGTATTGTTCGTCGCCCGTTGTAGTGGACGAAACGCAAACGGGGCTTGTCCGTCCTGATACCGTAGTGCCGTTCGAACTAAACGCCGAACAAGCGGAGCAACAACTTACCGTTTGGGCTAAGCGCAAACTGTACGCCCCGCGCGATTTTCGAATAAAGCACAAAAAATTGAGCATAAAGGGCGTGTATACTCCCGCTTGGACGTTTGACGTGCAAACGGTTACAAGTTATAGCGGAAGGCTGGGACGTTACCGCACGCGCACGGTTAGACGCAACGGTAAAACTTATACCGAAACGTACACCGAATGGTTTTATGTCGAAGACGTAGTTGAAGACTTTTTTGACGACATTTACGTAAGCGGAAACAACCACATTTCGGTAAAGGATTTCAACAATCTCGATTTAACCAACCAAGCAAAATATACCGTTTATTCCGACGAGTATTTAGCAGGCTACATTGCGGACAACTACACCGTCCCGCCCGAAGACGCCTACGGTATTGCGATAAAAAAAGCCAACGGTATAATTTACAACAACATAATGAACCGTCACAACGCCGATGTTGACGGCGGACTGGACATCGACACCAAAATTGTTTCGCGCAGTTTTAAGTACGTAATGCTGCCCGTATACGTCGTTTCGTGCAAGTACCGCAAAAAGACGTACAATCAGTACGTTTCGGGCGTATACAGCAAGCGCGATCCGACTAAGGCAAAAATTAGCGGTAAAGCGCCTGTTTCCCCTTGGAAAGTGCTTATTACCGTTCTTGTTGGGCTTGGAGTAATTGCGGGCATAATTGCGTTGATCGTGTGCAACAGCGACGGTTGGTCGTTCGATTTTGGCGATTTTGAAGACATTTTCTTCAAGGCAACTTCCAATTTGCTAGGCGCGAAACATTGCATTTAACCCCGCGTTACGATGTGCTTTTTGTTGTTTTTTGCAACCGTTTTGTTGACGTAGGTCAAGTACGGCTTCCGTACCGTTTGTAAAAAAGCCCTAAAAGGTGTTATAATGCAATGTCGATTGTTCATAACGCTTGCCAAAATTGACGTATCGGTATAAAATAAAAACGTAATTTGTTTGACGGTTAATTTTTAAATTGCCGTCACAAACTAAAATAAAAATGAATTTAAGGAGATATTTACAATGATCACCAAGGATATGCGTATTGTTGACGTATTACAAGTTAAACCCCAAACGGCACAAGTATTCGGCAGTTACGGAATGGGCTGCATTCACTGTCTGCTTGCTCATCAGGAAACCGTCGAGGAAGCTGCTGCCGCTCACGGAGTAGACCTTGACGAAATGCTTTCAAAACTTAATGCTTAATTAGTAAAAATTTGCGGTATTTAAAAAACCGCAAATTTTTTTGTTTAAACTTGCAAAAGTCGGTATTGACTTTGCGTATAATTACTGTTAAAATATTTATATAATTAATCCGCAAACTGCGGGATGACTTGAATAATGGAGGATTTTGTAAATGGATAATTGTATCAATAGAGCGAAAGAAGTAATGCAGGAAAATTTCGGACACATTGTGGAAATGTGCCTTGCTTCGTGCGTAGACAACAAAGTAACTGTACGCGACCTAAACACGTACTACAACGACGGCAAGTTTTATGTTTTAAGCAAATCCACCAATTCGCTTGTGCACGACATTGCAATAAATCCCCGCGTAGGACTTTGTCACGGTTCTCACAATATCTATGGCAATGCAAGGTCGCTCGGTCACCCCTTGGAAGCTAAAAACGCAGCTTTGCGCAAACTGCTTAAAAAACAGTTTTCTCTTAACTACGACGAATATATTACCGAACACAATCCCGAAATGCGCATAGTGGAAATTACCGTAACCCAAGCGGAAACTTTTTCGCGTTTTCACCGCTATGAAATAGACTTTGAAAAAGGCGAAGCGATGCGCGATCATACGCAGCCTGTTTACATCTACCGCTAACCTAAGCCCGTATAAAGGGGCATCTGCGTTGTTAAACTGCGGACTCACGCTCAGTCATTTACGCTTAGTAAACTCCTTCGCGTTCGCCTTGTTTGCCTAGCATCCACCCCTTTATACGGGCTTAGGAAGTGAGCATATTAATAGGTTGTCTACTGCGTTAAACTTCATAGCCCGCTTCGGTCGTGTATGTCTTTACACTCCCTTGCGGGCTATTCGTTTGTCTTGTCTTGCACGTTTCTACGGGCTTAGGACGGGGTAAAATATAAAAGCGTCTACTGCGTTAAACATCATCGTAGGGTGGCAGACTCTTGCCCACCGCACACTGTGTACTTTTACGTCTTTGCGAGCGAAGCGAAGCAATCCAGAATTAAATTCAACCTTAATTACGCATTACGCATTCCGTATTAAGTATTCCGCATTATATATCACTTCGACCACTTTCATATTATGTCACCTCGAGCGAGCGTTAGCGAGTCGAGAGGTCTAGGCGAAGCCGTACAATTAAATTAAACTCAACCGCAATTCCGTTATATTAAAAAAGCAAAGTCGCCTTTGGAAGCGACTTTGCTTTTACTGTATTCAATTATTATTTTACGCCCCATTTTTTAAGCAGGCTGTCTACGTCGGTTATTTCCGCGCCGTAGGTGCTTACAAGATACTTAATGCCGTAGTCGTAGTCTTCTTGCGTAAAGCAATCGGTGGCGTCCTTAGCAACGACAATGTTGTAACCCAAGCAGTAAGCGTCCGCGGTGGTGTGGCGTACGCACATATGCGTGTGCAGCCCCGTCATAACAACGGTGTCAACACCCAATTCGTGCAACAGCAAGTCCAAGTCGGTATGGAAAAATCCGCTGTAACGGCGTTTGGGGACAACGTAGTCCTTGTCGCACAAGTGCAGTTCGGGTATAACTTCGGCGCCCTTTGTTCCCGCTATTGCGTGGTCGCCCCACAGTTTAAGTTCGTGGTCTACGTTCTTTACGTGCGCGTCGTTGCAAAATATTACGGGGATTCCCGCTTTTCTTGCGCCGTCAAGTAACTTTGCCGTTTGGGGAACGATTGCAAGTCCTCTGTCGCACTTCAATGCGCCTGTAACAAAGTCGTTTAGCATATCTACTACTAATATTGCTGTTTTCATTGTTTTATCTCCTAAAATGAAATTTTGAGTGTGGTTATAACGCTGTCAAAACGTAGCAGTGTTTTAATCCCGCTTAGTTAAATAAATTATACTATTGTAATTCAAAAAAATCAACAAAATTATCTATATAATTGCAGTTGCAAAGCGGTATAGACTTGCGAATGAATTTTTTTTGTGATACAATATACAAGATTAAGCGCTTTGTCAAAAATTACGCAATGCGCTGTGTTTGTAAAGTTAGCAAGCGATTGTATTAGTCGAAAAGGATAAAAAACTATGTTTAAGGCGTTGATGTCAAAATTTAAGGAATCGGTAATATCGGTACTGCCCGTCGCGGTAATAGTACTGATTATTTCCTTTACGCCTTTAACGGATTTTACCTGGCAGGAGCAAGTTACTTTTGCCGTATGTTCGGTGCTTTTAATTATAGGCATAAGTTTGTTTAACTTGGGTGCCGACCTTGCAATGACGCCTATGGGCGAACATATCGGTTCGGGACTTACCAAGTCCAAAAAGGTAGGCGTTTTAATTTCGGTATGCTTTGTAATGGGCGTGCTTATTACCGTTGCCGAACCCGACTTGTCGGTGCTTGCCGAGCAAGTTGCGGACATTATCCAAAACACCGTGCTTATAGTAACCGTAGGCGTAGGCGTAGGTTTGTTTTTGGTGCTTGCCGTACTTAAAATTATATTTAAAAAGAATTTGTCAACCTTGTTGATGTTTTTCTATATGATGTTGTTCGCTTTGTCGGCGCTTTTAATCGACAGCGGAAAAAACAACTTTTTAGCATTGTCGTTCGATAGCGGCGGGGTTACCACCGGTCCCATTACCGTACCTTTTATTATGGCTTTGGGCGTAGGTATTGCTACCACAATCGGCGGACGCAACGCCAACGAAAACAGCTTCGGTTTAATTGCAATGTGTTCGATAGGTCCTATCCTTGCTGTTGCTATTCTTGCCCTAACTTCCAACGGCACAATATCAAACGACAGTTTGCAAGCAATAGTTGACGGTTATGTAACGTCCGAAGAATTAGGCGTAGCCGTAGGACACGCCGTATTAAATACTGTCAAAAACGTAGTTATAGCGCTGGGGTTGGTTGTCGCATTCTTTTTAGTGCTGCAATTTACCGTACTTAAACTGCCTAAAAAGAAAATGATACAAATAGCAATCGGCATTGCGTATACCTTTTTCGGATTGGTAATTTTCCTTGTAGCGGTGGAAATAGGATATATGCCTATCGGTTTCAAATTAGGGCAAAGCATTGCAAAGTTCAATCCCGCAGTATTGGTAGCGTTCGGCTTCGGCATAGGTATGGTTGTCGTTTTGGCAGAGCCGGCAGTACACGTGCTAAACCGTCAAGTTGAGGAAATTACCGGCGGCGGCGTAAAAAAGGTGGAAATGCTTGTGGCGTTGTCGGCAGCGGTAGGAATATCTATTTGTCTGTCGATAGTGCGTATGATCTACAAGTTTTCGGTGCTGTATTATCTTGTTCCCGGCTATCTTATTTCGTTGGGACTGTCTTTCTTCGTCCCTAAAATTTACACTGCAATAGCGTTCGACTCTGGCGGAGTAGCGTCCGGTCCGTTGACGTCAAGTTTCATTTTACCGTTAATAGTCGGCGCGTGCGTAGCGTTGAACGACGGCAGCGCAAGCAACATATTAACCGACGCTTTCGGTGTAGTCGCAATGGTTGCAATGACTCCGTTAATCACAATTCAAGCGTTGGGTTTCAAGGCGGTAACGTCGGCAAAAGTCCGCAACAAAATTACTATGAAACGTATTTTAAGTTCGGACGACGAACAAATTATTTACTTTAAATAAGGGGGCAAAAATGTCTGCAAAAAAACAAACGAGTTCAATATTGCCTCCCAAAAACAATTCCAAAACTACGGTAAAAAAAGTAATCAAGGTAAAGGAAAACATAAAAAGCAAAGTCCGTACAAAAGCGCAACCTAACAACAAAAATACCGTAAGCGCCAAGCTTAAATTGCTTATTACGATAGTTGCGCGTAACAAGGCGGAGTTTTATCTCGATTTAATACAGTCGTTTGACGTCAATATGCAGTGCGTGCTTATCGGTCAAGGTACTGCGGACAAAAGCACGCTTGGATTGCTTGGTTTAACCGATACCGACAAGGCGGTAATTTTAAGCGTAATACAGGATAAAAAAATCCCCGACGCACTGTCGACGTTAGACAACCGCTTCAATTCCATTAAGGGCGGTAAGGGTGTTGCTTGGACTATTCCGCTCACTAGCGTTATAGGCGTTTTAATTTACGGCTTTTTAAGCAACAACCGCGAAACCGTCAAGGAGGGCGACAATGGCAAACAATAAATTCGAAATGATAATGTGCATAGTAAACACAGGCTTTTCCGAAACGGTAATGGACGCCGCTAAGGAAGTGGGCGCGCGCGGCGGAACGGTTATTCACGCACGCGGTACCGCCAATAAGGAAGCGGAACAGTTTTTTCAAATAACAATACAGCCCGACAAGGAAATAGTGCTTATTTTGGTTCCACAAGACATTAAGGACGATGTGTTGCACTCTATATACCGCTTAGCGGGACTTAAAAGCGAAGGGCAAGGTATTGCGTTTTCCTTGCCGGTAGACGACGTTGTGGGCATTACGTCGCAAAAAACCGCCGATTTAATCAATGAAAAAATTGCCGCGCAAAAAGCGGTTGAATTGGAACAAACCGAAAATTCGGACATCAAAAACGCCGACGACGCAACAAAAAAGTAAATATAGCAATGTGGGGTAAGCAGTGTTCTAATCCCGCATTGTCAATCGTAAATTACAGCATAAATTAAAATCGGAGTATATGTTATGGATATCACGCTTGTAGTTATGGCTGCCGGTATGGGCAGCCGTTTCGGCGGACTTAAACAAGTCGAGCCGATTACGTCCGACGGCAGATGTATTTTGGATTTTTCCGTTTACGACGCCGTACGCGCGGGATTTAACAAAGTCGTTTTTATTATCCGCAAGGATATCGAAAACGATTTTAAACAACTTGTCGGCAACCGTATAGCTAAGCAAGTAAATGTAGAATACGTTATTCAGGATACATCGATTTTGCCGCAAGGGCGTACAAAACCTTTCGGTACTGCGCACGCCGTGCTGTGCTGTAAGGAAGTTGTCAAGGAACCTTTTGCAATCATCAATGCCGACGACTACTACGGTAGTAACGCATTTAGCGACATCTTTAAGCATTTGACTCAAGCGCAAGCGGGACAGTACGCAATGGTGGCGTATCAAATGGGCAATACTGTAAGTTCAAATGGCGGCGTAACCCGCGGCGTATGCGACATTCAAGACGGCAAACTCAAACGTATTGTGGAAACGGGCGGAATTACAAACGAATGCGTAAGTACGGCAACGGGCGAAAAGTTTACTCCTACAACTGCCGTATCTATGAATTTGTGGGGGCTTACTCCCGACATATTCCCGTTTTTGGACGGGAAGTTTGAACTGTTTTTGCAAACTGCCAACTTAAATAAAGACGAATTTTTAATACCCACCGTTATTTTCGAAGCGGTCAAGGAAAACTATGCCGAAGTGTACGCATATACCAACAAGGACAAATGGTACGGCATTACCTACCGCGAAGATTTGGACGAAGTGCGCAAGGCGTTACTCGGCTATATCGATGCGGGTTATTACAAAGGGATTTAAAAACGGCGTTTGCCGTACAATGCACAATTGATTTTTAAATTTACGATTAATACTATTTTTGTATTGGCGCGTTATGTCTATAGCCTAATTAAACGGTAAAACTTATGAAAAAAATAAAAATCTTTTTAGCGTCGTCAATAGTGGAATTTGCCCGCGACCGCGACGAACTGGAATTGTTTATACGTAACGTCAGCGATCGGTTCGAAGAAAATTACGACACAAAAATTATTCCTTTACGTTGCGAAAACGTCGACACCAATATGACGGTGGAAGGCAAGCAGGAGGAATTTAATCAACTAATCCGCGAAAGCGAAATGTGTTTTTTCATTTTCTTCACGCGTGTGGGCGCAATCACCCGCAAGGAATTTGAAATTGCGTTTAACGCTTTTTCGGCAAATCCTTCCCGCAAACCGCAAATTTACGTATATTTCAAGGCAATTCCCCAAGGCATAACGGCAGACGATTCCGTCCGCGAATTTATGCAAGTCATTGATAAAACGTATAAGCATTATTACAGCAATTTCAGTAATATCGACACAATCAAACTCCGCATTTTGCTCAATTTAAAAATGCAGGAAATGAATTTTGTAAACGTAAAAATAAAGGGCGACAAATGTTTTGTGGACAATGCCGATGTGTTAAATTTACAAAACGTATCGGAGTTTGCAAACAGTAAGGAATTGTCCGCGCTAAACGCTGAACTCAAAACTGTCGAAGAACAATACAATCAAATGAAGCCTATCTATGCGCAAGGGGGCTTTTCGGACGAATTCCGACGCGAATACGTGCGTGTCGCTTCGCACAGACAACGTTTAAAGGAAACTATCGATTCATTGAAACAAAGCATATTCGAACTGTCTTTAAATTTAAGCCGCGACGAAGTAAAAGGCGAACTTACTCCCCGACAAAAGGAAGCGTACCGCTTGTTGGAATTGGGGGACAGCAAAGGCTGTTTGTCGGTGTTGGACGCGGACGACATCGACGACGAATTCGAGCGTTTCGAGCGCGAGCAGGAAATGGAAAGCAAACGCAAAGCGGAAGTGTACATTCGCGAACACAAACTTGCAATAGACGTTTTGCAAACCATGTACGATTACAAGGAACGCTTTGCCGAAATCGACTCCCGTTTCGAAAAGGTTGTTTCCGTTGCTCTTAAATATAATGCGGAGTTATCCGTTTTGTACGATTATGCGTTTTACTACCATACGCAAAACGAGTATCAAAAAGCATTGTCCGTTGCGGAAAAATATCTTGTTTATTGCGAAAATCCCGTTTACAAAATCAGCGACTACGACCGTAGCCGTCTGTACAGCATTATGGGACGTCTTTACCGTAAAGCGGGTAAACAGGATATGTCGGAAATTTACTTTTTGCGTACGGTGCAAATACGCGAAAAACTTGTCGAAACCAATTCGGAGTATAAACTGGATTTAGCAAGCGTTTATCAAAATATCGGAGTAATTTATAACGATACAAAACAATTCGCCAAGGCGGAAAAATACCTTGTTGCTGCGCAACGCGTTTACAAAAGTTATGACGGTATCCCTCAATCGGATAACCCCTTCCCCGCACGTAATTTTAATGCTTTGGGAAAGATGTATACGGAAACGGGACGGTACCAACAAGCGGAACAGTGTTTCCTTCAATCGTTGGAATTTTGCGAAAAAAATTCCAAGGTTACTCCCCATTGCTTCGAGTTTTATTGGGGAGTGGGGTGTCAAGGTCTCGGCGAAATGTGTTTAAAAGCCGAACGCTGCAACGACGCTGTCGAACGTTTTAAACAAGCCGTATCGTTACGGCAGGATTTAACAAACGAAAACCCCGTCGCTAACGAACCGTATTTGGCGGAAAGTCTTGCAAGCCTTGCCAACGCATACTTGGCATTGGGAAATAAAACCGACGCTTTAATAAATTACCGTTCGGCATCGGACGTTTATTCCCGTCTTGCCTTAACCAATCCCGACAAATATTCCCAAGCCTATAAAGCGGTGGCGGACAAAATATCCGCTTTGCAATAGTGCGAAAATAATAAGGTTTTACTCCCTTTTGCTAATTCAATCTTATTGTCAATAACTGTAAAAAAGACTTGTCTGAGTTTAAACTCGGACAAGTCTTTTTTTTATTTAATTTTATATTGTACGTGACGGCAGTATTTATATTTGCTATTTCTTTTTTGCCAAAACGTAACTGTCGTCAAGTAAACGTTTTATTTCGTCAAGCGGTACCGAGCCGTCTAAACAAACCGTTATCCAATGTTTTTTATTCATATGGTACCCGTTAAATATTTTAACGTTGTCAACCAAGTTGTCTATTTCGTCGGTATTTGCCCGTACGTCTAATATTTCCACCTTTTCGTCAACGTCTAAACCTAACTTACGTTTGTTTACGGTAAGCAGCGCGCCGTACCACTTTTTATTGTCGCATCTGCGCCAAATGGCGTTGTCGTCAAACTTTTCCCACAAAAATTCCAACTCGTCGCCGTATTTGTTGCGGACGTATTTGATTAACGCTTGCGAATAGGGCAATTTAAATACACAGCGGTCAAAGCATTTTAACGCAACGTCGGTCAATGCGTTTTCGTATGCGGTACGCACCGAACCCACAAAACTGCCTACGGCGCTGTCGCTTAAAAACAGCGTGTATTCTTCGTCGGTCGACAAGTCGGTAACGTTTGTAGCAATGCCGCTATCCGCAACGGTTATATCCAACCTAAATTGATTGTCAACAATGTTTGCGGCGTAGCGGTATGCGCCGTCTTGCAATTGAAATCCGTATTTTTCCAACTTTGCGTTGTTCGGTATGTAATTTTTAAAAATTTTTTCGATGTAATTATTCATAGCAAATAAATTTAAATTATTTAATGTTTATTACTCTGCAAATATCGCATTTGTACATTTTGCCCGAAAAAACCTGATATTCGCATTTAGTCATTTTTTGACAGCACCTAGGACACAACACGTCATCTTGTTCTTTTACGGATGATATCGGAAGTTCTGTTTTTGATAATTCCAAATAAACGGGTTTGCCGATTTTCTTTTCCAATTCCTGTCTAAGTTCGAATGCCGTTTTATTAAGCGCCGAAGCGGGATTGTTTAATTGGTTTTTAGTAAATCTGTCGGACAGCGAATTTATCCAAAGGTTTTCAACGCTTGCGTAGCATTTTTGCCAGGAAAGCAAGCTGAAATGTTCTTGTTCGCAAAATAAGTGCGGTATTTTGTAAAGGGGTACTTCGTATCCGCATTTTCCGCACGTTACGGGGCTTGCAGTGCCGAACTCTGAACTGCCCTGCAAAATGTAGTAAAGTATGTCATTGCAATTGCAGTTGTGAGAATATAAAATATTTTTGTCGGATTTCTCAATTTTAACAGTCAAATATTTATATGAACGGTTTACGTATTCGTTGTTAAATTTGCTCTCGATGCTTTTGATGTCGGGAACGTTTACAAACGCCGTATATTCGTGGTCGCATACCTTTATTAAATGGTAATCGAGATAAATTTGCCCGTTCATAAACAAAGTGTGTAAATAATCGTCGAGCAATTCCGTTTCGTTCGAAAAGAACCGTTCGCTGCCGTAATTTATCTCGTCGTTTTTTACGGTAATGCTTAAATTTAGTGATTTGCACATAATTAAACTCCAAGTAATATCTCAAATTCACCTTGTTTACGATATTTCGGGTAATGTTTCGAATTTTATAAATATTTGCGTAAAAACAATTTGATGTCTGAAACAGTGTAACATTTTTAAAGTTGTAAGTCAATATTATGTCGGTTAAAATTGATGCAAGTTCTTTTTCCGTTTTGGTGTACACTGTTTGACTGTGTTTTTAGGTTTTGGTATAATTTACTTGCAACAAACCGTTAGCGAGGAATTTTTTATGAAAATCAAGCAAACGCTTTTTGCCGTTTTAATGTTGACCGTTTTGTGTGTCGGCATAGCACTGTGCGCTTGCAACAGCGTTATGCCTGCTTACAAACAACAGTTGAACTATACCGAAAGTACGGCAAAAATCAACAATCCCGACCAAGGCTTTTACCGTCCGATATACGTCAAATTGAACGGAAACGGAATAACTTACAACAAAAATATCGTCAACGATTCTACGCAACTGTATCACTTACGCATAGATATAAGCGCGTTTTCCAAGCAAGTAAACGGCAGTGCGGATATTCCGCTTACGCAAACTGCATTGGACGGTTTGGATGAATTGCTGTCCTTTGTTAAATCCAAGGATAAAAACGCCATTGTAAGGTTTGCTTACGATCCGTCCTACGGCGGAAGCAAGGATAAGGAACCGCAGCTAAGCATTATATTGCAACATATCGAACAAGTTTGCACCGTTATAAACAATTACAACAGCACAGTTACTGCGGTGGAAGTGGGGCTTATCGGTCCTTGGGGCGAAATGCATTCCAGCGCAATTGCCAATGCGCAAAACATAACGCCTATAATCGAAGCGTTTGTTACGCACACAAATGCCGTACCATTGCTTGTGCGTACGCCTAAAATGATTTACGATTATTTGGGCATTACGGTAAACGACGTCGACGACTATGTAATAGACGCCAATAGCAAAGCGTACCGTTTGGGCATTTATAACGACGGCTATTTGGGCTCAGCCAACGATTTGGGCACATATACCGACAGGCAACGTGAAACGGAATTTTTAAGCAAACAAACAGCGCACTTGCCTTACGGAGGCGAAGTTGTAATTCCGTCAAGCGAATACCACGACATTGACAAGTGCCTGCCCGAAATGAATTTGCTAAATTTAAGTTATCTCAATATCGAGTGGAACAACCAAGTTATCGACAAGTGGAAAAACAGCAATTATACAAAACAGTGCGGACAAGACGAATTATATTACGGCAAAACCGCATTCGATTATATTCAAAACCACTTAGGGTACCGTTTTGTTTTAACGAATTCGGTATTTAAGTATACGTCCAAGGCGGACGAATTGCAAATAGAACTAACCCTTAAAAACGTCGGTTTCGGCAATTTAAACAAAACGTCGCACACCAAACTTATTTTTGCGGACAGCGACGGCAAAGTGGCCTATACTTGCCAAGCGCAGGATTTTAAAGGGGACAGCAGTTATAACTGTTCGCTCAAACTCAATTTACCTAACGGCAATTATCAAGTGTATTTGTGTTTGTACCAAGACGAACTTGAAAACAATCCGTTGTACTGCTTGCAATTTGCCAACGACGGGCTGTGGAACGCCGAATTAAAATCAAACAAAATAGGCGAAGTGACGGTAGCAAACGAATAAAGCATTACACCCCGACAAATGTTGTTTGTCGGGGTGCTTTCGGTTTTGCAGCAATATAAGTTTTTCGTCGACTTTTGACAGACAAAATTACAAACGGAAGAAAAACGTTTTGCGTTAGTTTGCGTAGCAACGTGAGATTCGAACACAGTAAAGTTTAGGCGGCGTTATGTGTGGTTATTCGGCGTAACTACGCACTCACAGTACGTCCAGTACAGTTTCGTACGTATTTACTTGCCTAACCGCACATTTCATCCGCTTAAACCGCTATCGCGCCGAACGGGTGCAGATTGTGTGCCGTTGACGTCATTGTGGCACGCGGGCGTACTTGCGGTACGTACACGCGACGGAATGCGGCAAGGGTGTGCTAGATGCGCTTGTTCGGTTTGCAGGGTTCGAATTTCACGTTGCTAGGCATAATTTGCCAACGTACCTACGTTTACAATTGTAGTGCCTTTTGTGCTTAAATCGATAATGCTCACAAAGTATCCTACGTTATTTGCCGTATAATCGATGTAAACCTTTTGAAATTGCATAATTTGGTATTTTTTAAGCCCGCCGTTATAAATAGGCATAACGGTATTTACGTTTGTTACAACTACGTCTTTTCCGCCCGTTAAATCGGCGCCGCTTGCGTCCAAAAAGTAGTTTCGATTATTGTATTTTATTGTAACTGTTTTGTCTGTTAGGCTTGCTTGCGCGGTGTTTTCAAAGTTTTCGCTGTCGTAAAGCGTTGTTTGTTTGCCGCCTTTTAGCGATATTATTTGGCAGGACGAATAGGCTCCGCTTCCGCCGCTGTTAACCGAGTAAAATATTTGACTAAGTCCGTTGCCGTCAAAGTCCCCTAAAAATACGCTAGGTTCGTATCCGTAGTTGACGGTAGGGCTTATGCAGACTACGCTGCCGTTAGTTTCGACTTTAATGTAGATGTTTTCCTTGTATTCGCTTTTGTTTTCGGTGCAAATGTAAACTCGGCTTACGTTTTCGTTGTCAACCAAATATCCGCTTCCCGCAAATGTGCATACCGCCGACAGCGCAACTATACAAGCTAAAACGTTATTAAATAATTTCATACAGTTATTGTGTATAATTTTAAAAAATACATACCGCTTGCGTTGGCAATGGCAAATTTGAATTTACAAACAATGAATTGCCGTTTTTTGCCTGTTGTTATTTGTTCGCAATGCAAGTGCATTTGCGCAGTTATTAGTTTAATTAGCCGATATCTCGATAACTTCGGTTGCTATTGACTTGCAAAAAGATTTGTCGTGTTCGATAAATATCATAGTAGGACAAAATTCTTTAATAAGTTTTTCTATCTGTATACGGCAGTAAATGTCTATATAATTTAGCGGTTCGTCCCATATGTACAAATGCGCACTTTCGCAAAGGCTTTTGGCAATTAGCATTTTTTTCTTTTGCCCGTCGGACAATTCGGACAAATCTTTGTTCAGCGGATTTTCTTCAACGCCCATTTTGTTTAGTATAGCCATAAACAGACTGATATCGGTATTGCTTTTTGTAATGAAATCCCTTATATTCCCCGCAAGATTCGATACCGTTTGCGGAACATAGGAAATTATTAAACCGCTTCCGACAAAAATTTGCCCTGTATAACGGATATCGTGTCCTAAAAGCGTTTTGGTTAAACTGCTTTTACCGCAGCCGTTAACGCCGCTTAAAACTATTCGCTGTCCTCTGTTTACGGTAAAGGAAACGGGTTTGTTTATGACTGTTTCGTCATAGACAATTTGCACATTGTTAAAAGTTGCCAAATTGTCCAAACGGTATTGCAATGGGGCTAATTTTAAATTTTCGGCAATCTCGGTATTTTGCAACAACGACGTTTTTTCATTAATTAAGCGGTTTTGCCTGTCCTCTATAATTTTGGAGTGCTTCATCATTTTTGCGGCTTTGTGACCTATAAACCCGCGGTCGACAGGACCGTTGCCGTACTTGCCCGCTTCGGTTTTTCTTGCCCAATCCGCGCTTTGCGCGGCGGACTGCTTTAACCTTTTAATATCCTTTTTTAATTTTTCATTTTGCTCTTGTTCGGCGGCTTGTTTGATTTCAAAGTCGTTTAACCACGAACTGAAATTTCCGCTGCGTATTTCTATGTCCGTTCGGTTCAATGCCATAACGTGGTCAACGCAGCCGTCTAAAAAATCTCTGTCGTGCGAAACTAATATATACCCTTTCTTTTTGTTTAAATAACTTGCTACTTGTTCTCTTGCCAAAGCGTCAAGATGGTTAGTAGGTTCGTCAATTAACAGGAAACGTCCGTCGTTTAAAAACATTGCTGCAAGCAAAATTTTTGTTTGTTCGCCGTTGGATAAATACTCGAACGGCATATACAATGCGTCGGCATTTACGCCCAAATACGACAGTTCCTTTATAAACTCCCATTCGTATTTGTCGGGACAAATTTCCGTAAAAATTTCTTGCGCGGTTTTGCTTTTGTCGTCAATGTCGTAGGGGAAGTAGTCGAAACGGACGTTGCTTATTATTTTGCCGCTGTATTCGAATTTGCCGCACAACAGTTTCAACAAAGTTGTCTTTCCTCTGCCGTTTCTGCCCGTCAATGCCAATTTCCAATCGGTATCAATAACGGCGTTTAAGTTTTCGAAAACGTTTTCGAAGCCCGTAGGGTAGCAAAAGGTTAAGTTTTCAATTTTAATAATAGACATAGTAAACACCTCGATTTGCATACAAAAAAACGGTAAGAAAAATATCTTACCGTTTCCGTTATGCGTAATTATTTGTTAGGAATTGAAAGATTTAAATTTTCTTGCAAGTAAACAAGTTGCCTTGTTGTATTAAGTTAATGCAAGAAAAATTAATCATTTTCCACCCCTTTGTTTTGATGTATACAGTCTATCATAACTTCAAATTAAAGTCAAACGTTTTTACGGTTTGTCAATTTTGACAAGCGTTTGCTCAATTAAATAATCGGGTGCAAACAACCAAAGGTTTACCGCATCTTTAAATTTTTCCAGGGACGCGCTTTTTTGAGCCAACCGTTTTGTTCCCAATATTTACCGTCTGCGCTGTCCGTATTGCTTGCAAGTATCGACTTTTGTATCATACGGCAAATATTAAACTTAATTTTAGTAACAAGCGATGTTTTTGCGGGCTTTAAATAATTAATTCTACATAGCTTTTTACAAAGCCGTTTTATACCTTTTGTTATGCTTTTACGTTTGTTTTCGGTAAGTTTGTCCCACACGATATTGTTCATTAGTTTTGCCGTAAAAGTTTTTATGTAGGAAATTCCCCACCAAGACAAACTGTCTTTTATATCTTTTGCGGCGGATTTCGCCCCTGCGCCCAAGCATTGCGTTAATATAACGGCGCGTTTGGCAAACATTTCTTTTGCGGGGCGGTGAGGCATCCAACGGTACCCTAAATGGTCTAAAAGCGATTTTAACGCGCCGGTTGCGTGCATAACGTAAGACGGCGAAGTAAACACTATTAAATCGGCGTTTAGCAATGCTTTTTCAATTTTTTGTATGTATTCGTAGTCTTTGCACAAGGTTTCGCTTTTTGTAAAGCAAGTAGTGCAACCCGAACAAAAAGCAGGACAATCTTTCGGCATATAAAATTCCGTTATGGTTGCATTTTGTCTAAACGGTTCTAAAAGCATTTCTTTAATTTTGTAAGTCACGCCGTGCTTTTCCGTTCCGTTGATAACCGTTATATTCATTTTAAGTTGCTCCCGTCAGACCGTTTTTTACCTTTTAAAAATATAAACCAAATATCGAACCCTAACGAAATTGCGCTTAATGCCGTAAATACAATCGATAGCGCTAGCATAAGTTCGAAATGGGTTTTACCGCCTACAACTATGCTGTTACCTTTCCCGTCGATATAAATATTAACTTTCGTTCCTTTATATTTTTCCGCCGTCTCGTAACCGGACACATAGTTTTTAGCCACTCCGTAATATCTTATCCCCGTTTCGTCGGTATATTCATACCACAACGAGTAAGTGCGGTTTGCAACAGTATTTGGGTCGGACGAGTGGACTCGTACAATTTCCGCTTCGACGGTTATTCCGTTATCGATTGCTTCCTGTCGCCATATTTCTTCCTTGCACGCATACCAAAGCCTGCCCGTTCCGACAATCAGTACTAGCGTTAAAATAATAAAAGGTATGTAGCACGCCCAAAGGCTAAGTTTTTTTCTTGTTTCAAATTTCATTTTTTCTATGTAAAACTAACATTATTTTTATGTTTGATTTTGTTTTCTCTGCGTATTTTGATTGACGTTATTACAATCCCTGCGGTATCGGCGCAATAAAGTATATGCTCCTAAAACAATTATACAGTAAACCGATGATTTTTTCAAGCGTAAAGCAGTGGTGAAGCAACGAAAAAAAGACTCGGCACATTGCCGAGTCTTAGTGGTGGTGGACGATAAGGGGACGTCCTTGCAAAGCAAGGTAAGCGAAGCAATGCGAAGCGCTACGTTATTTCGACATCACGCATAAACACAAAAAAGGCGACGAAGCACACGGGAGCAATAGAAATAGGAACACTGTTTTTGCGTTCCTATTTCTATTGCGACATATAAGCAAGTCGCCGTAAGGTGGTGGAACTGAAAGCGACAAAAACGCACACCCAAATATTCAAAGTAAATCGGCGTGAGTTTTATTGCGTGGTGGAATTGCCGTTGTCGGACTACCCGTTATACGGCAAACAGTTAGTCGCAAGGGGCTAACCCCTCGCGGCTTGCCCGTTCGCTTGCAAGGGCTGTCATAGCGTCCTTATAAATACGCTTTGACAGCCTTTTTGCTTGCTCTTTATCGGGCGGCAGTTTGGCGTAAATGTTTTTGCTTTGGTCGTTAAAGTATATAACCGTAATTCCGAGCGGCATATTGTTTTGCATATACGAAATTCCTTTTTATCGCCTAAATATATTTTCTTTTCGTAAGTGCTTAAAACGGCAAGTCGCCGTCGCCCTCTATCGGTACTAAATCGGAAAGTTTGGCTTGCTTTGGCGGCGGTACTTGTTTTCCGTCCTTTTTTTCGTAGTGCCACACGCCCAACGCCGTAAATTTTATTATGTTGTGTATTCTTGATATAAAAGCGTTGTAAACCTCGCGCGCGGTGTTTTGTTCGTCCTTGTAGAGCCTATCAAGCGGCAAGTTAGATATTATAAATACTTGCTCGAAACACGCAGTCCTATTTGAAAACCGCGCGGGTAGTTGAACGGGGAACTTGTCTAATAAGTTATTCATAAACGGCAAGTCTATTTTTCCCGTGAACTCGTCAAGCACTAATATTCTTTGGTGGTCGTATGCCTCGAACGTGCCTTTTAAGTAGTTGTCAATTCGGCATATATCTTCTATCGGGTAATTGTCGTAAATGTATGTCGTTTTGCCCGTTCGGGGTATTCCGTAAATATATGTTACAATCACATTACGGAACTTTTTTCCGTATTCGGCTTTTAATTCGTCTTGTCTAAACTTTTCTATTTTATCTGGTCCGTATTGTGAGTATAGAACGGGAAACATATTTTTCAGCAGTATGTTGTCAGCACCGAGTTTTAACGCCTCGAAAAATTGCGTTATATCGTTGCGCGTTCGCATTTCGCTAAACTCCCCGATTTCAACGGGCGGGGCTATGCGCGTATCGGTTTTCGTGCAATAGTCGCGGTTTTCCAAATTGCTCCCGCGCGGTACTATTATGTGAGCCGTCGGAAAGTCTTGTTTGACATTTACAAAACGCTTGCTGTTCTTGTAGATAATAAAGCCTTGTATGTGCGGCGTTCCGTTTTCGCCCCGTTCATACTGATACACCGCGTATTTCAAGCCGCCAATATCTTGTAAATTCTTAAAGTATTTTTCTATGCTCTCCAAGTCTTTGAAAAACGGGCGTTTGATTAAAACGGCGTTCCCGTCTTGCACGTATCGAATATACCGAAACTCGAAAAAATCTTTGTTTTCGTCCTCTTGCAATACGGACAAATCATAATGATTTTCTTTAACCTCTAAATCGGTGTCAGACGGGTTAATTTCCGTATAGCCGCTGTCGGCAAATATCGGGTTGTTTATCGTCAGTAGCCAGCGTTTTTTCATTGTCGTAACGGGCGCGGGGTTTTCCTCGACGGCTATTTTATTATTGTTGATTTCGTCCATATAAGCACCTCGATAATGCAAAATTCTTGTTCCGTGTTCCGCAGTGCCAGTAGGGTAATAGTATGCTTATTGCCACTGCGGGCGACTGTCGCCGCCCGCATATCGCCATTTTTACCCGAAAAGTGTTACAGTGTTACGGGGTGGACTAAGGTAATACTATGTCCACCCCGTCGGCA
>CARAIG010000031.1 GCA_948938605.1 uncultured Eubacteriales bacterium | reverse complement strand
TTTTTCGCCTGTTTATATTCGTCGTTATGTTTCAAACGGTATAATTTACCTTCCTTAATAAAATTCGAACCCGTTTGGTGAAAATCAAATAAAACGCCTGCACTTTTACAGTCCGAATAAATGCGTTTTATCCATTCAAAATCACAAGCACGCGCATTTTCGTACGATTCGCCGCCAACCGACACGCAGTTGATTTTATCTTTATTTAGATACTTATTTAAATTGACATATTCAAGTATCGGTGCAATTAAAATGTATCTGCGTTTAGACGGTATATTTAAAAATACCGGCAAACGCGCGTCCGCTGCTTTTTGATTTTCGCAAGTTGCGGCAAGGATAACATTGCCGTACCCGTCGCCCCAATCGGACGGCAAGCACTGCTCTATCCTTTCGACACGTTTAGTACAAATCAAAAAATTTACGTCTTGACGGCATTTAATTATTTCCCACGCTTCATTGCGCCACTCGTCCGCTTCATCGATAAAAAAGTCCGAAGTAAAACATACCGCCACCTCGCTTCCGCTTTGAATCACAAAACTGCCGTCCCGCCTTTTTTTGAGCGGCAAATTAAAATTCGTTTTGGATTTTGCAACTATATTAGCGTCTTTATCGCGCTTTTTATCCAAATAAAACACATAACAATTTGCACAGCCCGCGCTATACTTATGACAGCCGTGCCAAGGGTTCCAAAGTTGTTTGCTCATAAATCACTTACTATTTACAATACTTATTAACTTTTCCAAGTTATCTATTTCGTATGTCGGCAATATAGCCGAATTATTAGCCAAATGTTTAGGGTTATACCAACAGGTATCTATTTCCGCATTAATCCCGCCTTGTATATCGCTTGTTAAGGAGTCGCCGATTATCAAAGTTTTCGACTTGTCAAAATTTTCAATATTACGGAAACAATAATCGAAATAGACTTTGTTAGGTTTAGGACACCCCACTTCTTCGGAAACAAAACGTTTTATAAAGTATTTATCCATACCGCTGCCTTTCATCCGACTGTTTTGTATAGACAGCACACCGTTTGAAACCAAATACAATTTGCACTTTAAGGACTGCAACTGTTTTAAAACCGTCTCGGCATTATTGATAACGTAAAAACCGCTATGCAAATACTTTTCGTATAAATCGGCAGTTTTACCCGAAGATATTTCCAAATTCAATTCTTTAAAAGTTTCCGCAAAGCGCGAACTTAGTACTTCGCTTTTATCCGTTATAATGCCTTGCTCAAACAACTGCCACTGCTTTATATTGTTGCGGCGGTAAACAGTCAAAACATTTTCGTCGTAATACAAATTGCAGTCAGCAAAAGCCTGCTTTAAAGCCTGTTCTTCAGCCTTGTCAAAATCGAGTACGGTATTGTCCGCATCGAACAGTAAAATTTCGTATTTCATAATTCCAAAGAAACAATTTTCATATCGCAGTAAAATTCTGCATTTTTACATGTAAATTTCAGCACACAGTAATCAGGATCGGTTACTCCCTGCTTATAAAAAACAGTATCGCCGAAACGCCAAATTTTATCCTTTGCGGACTGATCGTAACACACCTGCACATCACCGATAATACTTACGCCTTGATATTTAAAACATCCGCGCTTGTAAAAATATACGCACGCTTTATTATTTGCTAAAAAATGCTTAACTTTATTAGACGACGTATTAGTAGAAAAATAAATATCATTTCCGTCAATTAATCTCGGTGCAAGCATTTCACGCACTACGGAATATCCGCCCCCGTCAACCGACGCCAAAATTGCCGTTTTGCGTTTAGATATAAATTTAAATAATTTGTTTTTGTCCATAGTATTTCGCTCACAGTATTACAGTTATAAATTTTCATTGCTTTTAGAGTAAACAAGTTGCACTTTGCCATTAACTTTACTCCGTTATTAAAACAGTATAACATAAAAACAATGCTTTGTAAATATGACCTACACTTCTTTACATATTAAAACTGTGCAATTATAACTACGTTTACTATTTGCCAATCATTTAAGTCCATATACGCTTGCCCGTATTGCAATTACAAGTTAAATGTGTTACAATTAACAAAACATTATAGGGGAATATAATATGAACATTAAAATTTCCACGTTGAAATCACAATTAAAACACTCATCGCAATTCGACACCGAAATTATGTCATTTATTTCGTCAATCGAAAACAAACTGTCAACAAAATTAAGTTTTGCCGAACTGTCCGACTACGACTGCGATTTAAAACTTATTTTTATTCAAACAGGCGGATCGGAAGGTTTATTTTTAAATCATTTTGACGAACTGCAAGAACCGTATTATCTGCTCACTAACGGAAGCAACAACAGCTTAGCAGCGTCATTGGAAATTATCACATACTTACGTCAAAAAGGAAAACGCGGGGAAATACTGCACGGAAGCGCCGACTACATTGCAAGCAGAATTAAACATCTTGCAACAATTGCACAGACGGTAAAAAAACTCAAATCCACCCGATTAGGCGTAATAGGCGCTCCGTCCGATTGGCTTATCGCTTCCGTTCCTAATTACTCCGACGTCAAACGTGCGCTTGGCGTAACGCTTGTAGACATCCCTATTACCGAAGTCGAACACTTAGCCAAAACAATCGACGTATCAAACATCAGCGGCAAAAATTATCCCAAATACGACGGCAAGGAACTAAACAAGGCAAACGCAATAACAGCGGCTTTGCGCAAAATCGTAAACAAATACAATCTCGACGGATTGACGATACGCTGCTTCGACTTACTTACGTCGGTAAAATCTACGGGATGCTTGGCATTGGCGGAACTTAACCGCGACGGAATAACCGCCACGTGCGAAGGCGATATTGCCGCAATGCTGAGTATGCACATAATTAAACTGCTTACAAATCAATCATCGTTTCAAGCAAATCCGTCGCGTATCGATGTCGAAAACAACACCGTTGTTTTTGCGCACTGCACCATTCCGCTTGATATGGTATCGCAATACAAATTCGATACGCACTTTGAAAGCGGCATAGGCGTAGCAATAAAGGGCGAAGTAAAAACAGGCAAGGCAACGCTGTTCCGTTTGTCGTCCGATTTGGCGCACTACTACATTGATCAGGACGACATATTGAACAACCTTAGCGACGGAAATTTGTGCCGTACCCAGTTAGTCATAAAACCACAAAAGCCCGTCACAGACATTTTAAAAGCCCCGTGCGGCAACCATCACATAATAGCCTACGGTAACCATACAGAAATAATAAAGGAACTTATGGGAATTCTTGTTAAACAATATTAATGAAAGCAAGGAAATATTAAAGCATTTGTCCTAATATTAACACCGACTTCGCAACATTAATTTCAATGATGCTCGAATTGTTTAAAAATAAAATACTGACTAAATTTGCTTTACAAATTTGACATTGAACAGTATAATTATATAGCAAATTAAATATGGGGGCATGGCGCAGTTGGTAGCGCGTTTGACTGGCAGTCAAAAGGTCAGGGATTCGAATTCCCTTGTCTCCACCAACCACGACTTGTTTGTAGTCGCACAACAAAAAGGGAAACAGCGTTTTCCCTTTTGTTATACTCCGTTTTTTATACTTTCAGTTTTATTCCGTTCCAATGGCATTATAGACACGTTAGTGATATATCGTCGTTATGTTTGTTTTGTTGCGTGACGGGTAATTGACGTATGGTACAAATCGTGCGACTGTCTTATCAAACGTTCATCAATCTTTAACGATGTTATATGGTTGAACAATACGTCTCGCTTGTGATATAGTGCAAGTACTCAATTAGCACAATAAACAGTAATTTTTAGGAGGAATTTTATGAAACTTGACGGCTTTGGTTTGTTTGTAAAAGATATGGCTACAATGGTGCGCTTTTATCGCGACGTTTTAGGCTTTGAAATAAAAGAAAGCGAAGATACTCAAAATGTGTATTTAATAAAGGATAATACATTATTTATGCTTTATGGAAGAGATAATTTTGAAAAAATGACAAGTAGGAAATACGAGTATGTTAAAGGTCTGAACGCTCATTTTGAAATTGCTCTTTACGTTGATACCTTTGACGAAATTGATAAGACCTTTGCCGACGTTGTTTCAAAAGGCGCTACACCCGTTTTGGAGCCCACAACTGAACCGTGGGGACAAAGAACTTGTTATATTGCCGACCCCGAAGGCAACTTGATTGAAATTGGCTCTTTGAATAAACCTTTTCGCAGTTAGTCAGATAGAAAATGTCGGTCAAATTACAATTTATTTAAGCAATTGCTCAATATTACGGACAGTTTAATTATTTGTTTTAAATTACTGCTCCCAACACAAAAGAACGCCCCAAATCAAATTTTATTGATTTGGGGTGTTACATATTGTACACTAATTTAGTTTTGTGTAAGGTATTAAAATTTACGACGCTTTGGCAAATTTACCCGATTTAAGTTCTTGCTCGATTTCTTGACAAGTTTCGTTAAATTCTTCTTGGGTTTCCTCAATTATTATGCCGTCAAGGATATCTTGCAAGCGGTATTCTTCGCTTAAAAATTTAATTGTTTGATACCCTATAACCGCCGTCAAAACGCCATTGGTAAGTCCCTGAACAGATGAGTCGACAACCGTAGAAATCGCCGCACCGAGCAAAGGAATACCTTTAACGGCATTGCCCATAGATTGAACTATCGTGTTACCAATTTTAACTCCGCCAACTCCGTAGGCTATAAGCGAGTTTCTTAAAACACTGCCGAATATCCTAACCAATTTAGCGTCCGACGGACGGAAGCCGTACAAAAACAAAATATCTTTTACCAACTGCAAGTTCAACACCGCTACTAACATTGCGTCAACCTTATTTGTTTGCGATACAGCCGAATACATTGCAGTTTTAAGCGACGTTTTAAAAATCATATCCTTGGCATTCTTTTTGATAGATCCCGAATAAAGAGCGTTAAGATGCTCCTTTAAGGCATCTTCATTATTTGCCTTTTGCGCTATTGCAAGTTTTCCGACAATTTCGGCATCATACCAACCCACACCGTCAACTTTTGCAGTTACGTCGATGATTTTATCAGCAAGTTCGTGACGCACCTTTTTATTGTGTTTTTTCGCTTCACGCGCCGTCATTACATTTACATTTGTTACAAAGTAATTCAATTTTGTAATTTTAACAAGCGGAACAATAAACAAAAATATGTACAACAAAACGCTGACTATTGCCGTTGCAATACCTAAATACAAATTAATATTCGACGGCAACTCTAGTTCGAATACGCGCATCGTAACCGAAAAAAAGCAAAAGAACAGTAATACGCCTATTGCCGCAGCAAATATCCCTAAAAAAAGCCTTGCGCCTTTGCCGTTGCTCTTTTTAGTATATTTCTGTTCATATTCGTAAATTGTCATTTTTTCGGGCATTTGAGCGGGCAAATCATTCTTTTTCATAAGCTACTCCATTTATAATTTATTGCAAAATTCCCATTAGACAACCGATTTTAAAAACTAAAACACCGGTCAGCCTTTTACCAAAATATTTTTACAACTAAGCAGTATGTGATTAACCGCAAAAATAACAGCAAACACAACAAGCGGAATATTTGCCAACATTACACCGCTAAATATAAATATTATTGACGGCAGTACCGATAACGTTATTGCTTTTGTCAAATTGCGCTTCTTCCACAAAACAATCCAACAAATCAAGTACGCAACACACAAAACACCGTTTACCGACAAATACACCGCCAATGCATAGTCAAACCAAAAACCGAAGTATGTATAAGGAACGTTAAATACCATAAAGACCATACATAGGTATCTGCCGATTTGTTCCAATACTTCAACAGCCTTGTTGCGATATTTATTAACAAATTCATCCTTACATCTAACCGCATAAATTATGTTAGGCAACAAAATCAATACTACAATCGCAAGTCCGTAGTAGTTAAACCAATCCAATTACCGTTTAGTAACAAAATAAGAACAATACTTAGTGCCGTCAAACCCTACAAGATGGTGGTCAACTTCACTAAAACCTAATTCAATCAACGCTTGGCGACGGTTAACGGCTATCGGCAATGCCTTTGTTGCAATCATCTTACAGCCGAACATATCGTATGACGGCGTCACAATTAACGACAAAATATTTGCAATTTCATCCGCTTTTTCGTAGTCACTACGAAGATCCAACCGCAACAAGCCGCAATCGGTAAAATAATCGTCAGACTCCCTAAGGAACTCCTCTATTGTTCCCACCACTACGCTTGTATTTTTGTCGACAACCGACCAACGTACGAACCAGCCTTTTTGATAAGCTTCAATCCAAAAATCGACAGCACTTTGCATACGTTCCATTGTAGTATAGTAAAAGTCGTCGCCATGACAGTTGTCACTATTAAATAGCGGGACGGCTTTAACGTCGCTGTACACTTTAAGCAAATCACTTGCATCGTCACGCACTACTAGTCTCAACAAAAATCTATCGTTTTCAAATGTCGGACAATCCACGTAAACATTCATATTTGCACCACCGCAATTTTAATAATAATTTAATTATATCATATTTAGCTTTAAAAATCAATAAGATTACTAAATTACAAGTTATATGCTACCAAGTAATACTCTGAGTAATTTGTTTAATACAAAAATTAAAGCACTGCTGCTACTTTAAAATGAATAAATATAATCTTCTATACTGTTTTGTTCATCAGTCAGTTTGCATATTTTATCAAACAAATCTTGGCGTCTTTTAAGATGTTGTTCATCTTCATCCATAGTAAAGAAATAAGCCAAAGAAACACCTAAGAAATTGCATACTTTCTCTACTGAACGTAAAGACGGCATTCTATTTTCGTCTCTTTTTGTATTTTTCTTCCATTGGTAATATGTAGAAGATATATCTGCATTCTCACTTAATTGGTATTGAGTAATATGTTTTTCTTTAATAAGTTCTTCAATTCTTTCAACAATAATCTTTTTATCCATATAATGTACCCGCTTCCAGTGTATTTTGTTACATTATACGGAATATTCTTCACC
Organism: uncultured Eubacteriales bacterium; assembly: GCA_948938605.1. Classification (GTDB taxonomy): domain Bacteria; phylum Bacillota; class Clostridia; order Christensenellales; family CAG-314; genus Fimimonas. The sequence goes on along the minus strand of CARAIG010000031.1, from coordinate 185 downwards.
TTATTAAAGTATTTCGTGCACCTTATTTTCGATGTAAAAACACCGAGGAATATATATATTAAAAGTTGAAAGAAATTCTATAATAAAAGAGTGTTAAAAATGGAAAAACTCGACAGTTTTTTTTTAAATATCAACAAAAAACTTGAATTAAAAGAATAGAGTTCAGGATTATACCGAACTCTATT
>CARAIG010000030.1 GCA_948938605.1 uncultured Eubacteriales bacterium | reverse complement strand
TTTTTCGTTAGACCAAAAAAACGAAGCAAAAACCAACAGCGAAGCGATTATGCCGACAACTTCGAATATCCAAGCCTTAGGATCGGACGGTAGCCATCCAAATGCCAATTGAGAAAATAACATAATATTTATTCCCTACCTTTATTAATTTCAAAATAATTTGTATTGCAAGCAAACTGCAAATTGTATTTTTCCGCCAAATTTTTACTTGGAACGTTATCGCTGATAATATACGCATAGGGAATGTTACCCTTATCGATTACCATTTGAGTTAACGCCGTCATAACCTTTAAAGCATAACCTTGCCTACGGAATTGCGGCAATGTATAAAGCATTCCCAAATCCCCTTCTAGGTGTAACAAACACCAACACACTGCCTTGCCGTCGACATACGCCGCAGCCGACGGATGCTTGTTTAAACACATTTTCACATCAGTTAAATCGGCGTGATACGGCGTTCCGTCGGATACTTGCCGAACGTATGACATTTCCAACGGTCGAATTTCGCAGTCGATAACGCTTAAATCGAGCGGATTGCCGTTCCATACGTACAAGTCGCAATTTGTAAGCCAATTAAAAACGTATTTGCTTTGCAAATAATCGACAACAAACTTCGATACGCCGCAAAACTTGACTTTACCGCAAAGCGACTTTAACAATTCGTCAATAAACGACGTATTCGAAGTATCGACACAACACTCGGTTACGCCCAAGTGATTGACAACCGTCAGTGCGTAACTGTCGCCATCGTTATAGATTGTAACATTGTCAAAGTTTACGCAATACCCTTCAAAAATCAACGTTGCGGGATTGCTTCGGAAACGGTTTAACAATTTTGTTGTCACAGATACTTTTTTCATAGCCTGCATAAGTTTAGCACAACGCTACAAGTTTTTCAACAATTTTAAAAAAATAATTAAATAAATTTAAGCACATTGCAAAATTAAAAAAAATTTGTCGAATAGGACGTAGGCATTGACACACTTACAATTAAAATGTTAAAATATTATTTAAGTATAAAAGGAACCGTTAAACGGTAAAGTTAGCCATAGGATACCTATGGTTAGGCTTAGTTATAGGTGATTACATTTTAATGTTAAGTGCCGTTAGACTAGGCAACGATGTACTCGCATTACTTAAAGGAGCGTACGCTATGGACAGAATAATTATCGGGATTGCAGGAGGCACCGGAAGCGGAAAAACAACCATCGCAAAAAAAATATTTCAGGCGTTTAAAAACGATTCGGTGATACTGTCGCACGACTACTACTATAAACCGCACGTCGATTTGTCCTACGAAGAACGGACGAAAGTCAACTACGACCATCCCGATTCGCTGGAAACGGACTTGCTTGTAGAGCATATCAAGCAACTTAAAGCGGGCAATGCAATCAAGCACCCTACATACGATTTTACAACGCACGCGCGTACCGAATGGAAAGAAATGCAGCCGGCAAAGATAATTATAGTCGAAGGCATTTTGATATTTACAAGTAAAGAACTGTGCGACTTGTGCGACGTTAAATTGTTTGTTCACACCGATGCCGACGTACGTTTTATAAGACGTCTGCGCCGCGACGTAGAAGTACGCGGGCGCAGTATGGATTCGGTAATGAACCAATATCTGCATACGGTAAAACCGATGCACGAACAGTTTGTAGAACCGAGTAAAGCAAAAGCCGATATAATCATTCCCGAAGGCGGTCACAATGTAATAGCGATTTCGATGATTGTAGACGGCATACGTAAAAAGTTATCTCACGAGGAATAGGATATGAAAATAGAACTTCCCAATGTTACCAATGCCCGCGACATAGGCGGAATGCCCACCAAATACGGCGTTATTCAACCAAACCGTTTGCTGCGCAGCGGCGTGTTAAACCGTCTGTCGAACGAAGACATTTCCATACTTGCAGAACACAAGTTGCAAAGGATTGTCGACCTTAGAACGGATATTGAAATAGAAAACGCTACTGACGTGACAATGAAAGGGGTAGAACACGTCAAACTGCCTATAATAAAAACTGTCACTTTCGGTATAAGTTTCGAATCGCTAGACGGTCCTACATTAGCAGTTAGACTTCAAGCAGGAATAGAACGAATGAAAGCAAAAGGGGAAGATTACCCCGCGCATATGAACGAAGTTTACAGTAGATACGTCAACAACGAATTTTGCCGTTCGGGTTACGGCAAGTTTTTAAAACTGCTGGCAAACAATCCCGTTGACGGCGCAACGTTATGGCACTGCACAATGGGCAAGGACCGTTGCGGAACATCGGCAATACTGTTAGAATACTGTTTGGGCGTAAGTATGGACGATATTTTTTCCGACTATATGGAATCGAACAAGCAAACGAAAGAAAACACCAACAGCGTTTTAAACAAAGCGCGTCCATTTGTCGAACCCGACAAAATGGAATTGATTGAAAGTATGCTAACGGTACAGCCCTACTATCTTGAAGCGTTTTTCGGTGAAATGAAAAGATTATACGGCAGTATAGACGGTTTTATTGCAGCGTGCGGAGTAACCGAACAAGAAATTGAAAAGTTAAGAATAAACTATTTGAAATAAAAACACTCCGCTTTACCACAATTCCCATAGAGATTTTACCACATAAAAATAAGTATAGCTCACTATACCTTGCAAGCAAGGCAGTGCGCTTATTTATTTTACTTTCTACTATATTTATAATATAAAATCTAAAAAACAGTAATTTAACAAAATGGAAAAACAATAAATGGAAAACGAAATTCAATTAAAAAACTATCAAAAATTCAATTCAAATGTTATTAAATTAATTGCTATTATAGCAATGACCGTAGATCATGTAGCTTGGGCGATTTTTCGTGATTTTAATACAAATCCTATTGCAATCATAATGCATATTATAGGTAGAATCACTTGTCCCATTATGTGTTTTTTTGTTGCGGAAGGCTATCATCATACGCGTAATATCAATAAATACACTTTAAGAATGTTTATTTTTGCGTTTATTTCACATTTCCCTTATGTGCTGGCATCTTGGAACTTTGTGGATTGGCATTCGTTTATTCCGTTCTATTACGGAAGCGTATTTAATCAAACAAGCGTAATGTGGTCGCTTGCTTGGGGACTTGTTTTGCTACGCATCGCTAATAGCGAAAAAATTAAAACGTGGTTAAAGTATATATTAATTCTTTTAATATGTGCCGTTTCGTTTCCGTCCGATTGGAGTTGCATTGCGGCGCTGTGCGTTATGTTTATGGGATTAAACAGGGGCAAATTTAAAATTCAAATGATTTGGCTCGTTGCTATGGTTGCGATATATGCAATTGTTTATATCTTTGCAATCGATTTAGTTTACGGTTTTATTCAATTTGGCGTTATATTGTCCGTACCGATACTTTTGTTATATAACGGGCAACGGGGAAAAAACAAAACTGCAAACAAAATTATTAAGTGGTTATATTATATTTACTATCCGTTGCATTTGTTGATAATAGGATTGTTGGTTTTGTTTTTGTAAAAAGAAAAAGTCTTATAAATTACAATTTATCTGACAGTAAAAGGAGCGAAGAATTTTAAAATTCTTCGCTCCTTTTAATCTCTATTGGAATTGCCGTTAATTGGTTATTTTTTTAACTATGAACCGAAATATAATTTAAATAACTTGCTCAATAAATTTATTAATAAGTATAATTCAATCCAAAAGCCGCATCGTACGCGACTTTTTAATTTGCATTTTATCTTTTAAACGGTAATAAATCTTCGTCGGCAAAGTTTTTGCTAGACAACAGATCGTTATCCAAAACGCTTGCGCGGGTAATTGCTCCAAAGCCGTACTTTTTGCGGATTTTGTCCACCGAACATTCAAGTTGCAAATCCTTTTCGTCAACGTCGTCGAACAGACTTAGTTGGTAGCCTTGGTAAACTTCGGTAAGGTTACCCACCGAAACGGCTAGCGAGCGTAACGGGACATCGTAACTGCCCCGCCAAATTTGCCGTAACAACTTAGTTGCCGTAGCGTATATATCGTCAGCGACGTTAGTGGACGGAACTTTGCTTTGCTTGCCTAAATGTGTTAAGTCGTTGTGCCGTATATACAGGTGAACAACGCTTCCCATATAACCGTAACGACGCAAACGCGTAGCTACCATATCCGACAAAACAAATATTACTTTGTCGGCGTCGTCATAGGATACCATATCGCGCAAGGTGGTTGTACCGTGACTTACGCTTTTCATTGTGCGTTCCTGCCCTACGTCGCATACCGGTTCGTTATTCTCGCCGCGGGAAGCATGCCACATACGTTCCCCCACCACTCCGAAACGTTTTGTTAATGCGGCAAGCGACGCATTTGCCAAATCGCCTATCGTATAAATACCCATTTCGTTTAACTTTGCATAAGTATGTTTGCCTATAAACAGCATTTCGTTTGCCCGCAAACCCCACGCTACCGTTTTGTAGTTTTCCCGCGAGATTACCGAAGTTGCGTCGGGCTTTTTTAAATCGCTGCCTAACTTTGCAAAAGTTTTGGTAAAAGACACCCCTACCGATATAGTTAATCCCGTTTCGCGTTTAACATCGGCGCGAAGTTTTTCCGCTATTTCAAACGGCGTGCCGAATATTTTGCTGTGGGTAACGTCCAACCAGCATTCGTCCAAACCGAAGCCTTCCACTTTGTCGGTATAGCGTTCGTATATTTGCCGTACACGTTTGGAATAATGCACGTAATATTCGAAATGCGGCTGCACGCAAATCAGTTCGGGGCACTTTTGCTTGGCTTGCCAAATTGCCTCGCCCGTTTGTACTCCCATTTGTTTTGCAAGAGTATTTTTGGCAAGGATAATGCCGTGACGAACTTCGGGATTGCCCGATACTGCAATATACTTGCCTTTAAGTTCGGGATTCAACGTCTGTTCGACCGACGCATAAAAATTGTTTAAATCGCAATGCAAAATATCCATAAATATATTTTAGAATATTTGTTCGACATTGTCAATAAATTAAAGTCGGTTAAATTCAAATTTTTTAAAACAGTATCCAAACCGTTTTAAACAAACAACCGCTACCATAACGACTAATAGACAGTATAAGTAATTTCAATAAAAACGCTCATTTAACGGTATAATATTGTTTGCCTAACATAAGTAAAACTATATTGCTAATACAAAGGCAGATAATAAAAACTCCCAATACTTTGATTGCGAGTTTTGCGTTATCATAGTATTTCTTCATCTTGCTTGGGCTTTAAAATTAAAACATCGTTGTATTTAAGTGAATATAAAATGCGGCATTTTTTATTTTTGTAAAACGCCAAGTCATTGCGGTTGTTATTGTTGACGGGCGTTTTATAGGTTATTGCATATTCAATGCCATCAATGTAAAAATGCGCAACATATGCCAATGCGTTTTCACCACAGTCAAAAATATACGGCTCGTAAAGAACTGTCGCGCTCACTTCAATAGCGTCGGCAAGACTATCTTTAATTGTGTTTACATTTCGGCGAGAGCGTAGCAATATCCAAAGCATAAATATGTCGAAAATGACAGTGAATACAAACACTAAAACAAAAATCCACCATTTTTCTTTTGGAATATTGTTTGTAAATATTCCTGCCAATCCGCTTACCAACAAAATTATTCCGCATATCGCAATAAAGATTAGTCCCGCATAAATTACACGCAACCCAATTATTGACGGTATTTTGCCATAATTAAAACTTGTTTCTATGTCTGCAAGCGTATACTTTTGCTTTTTATCAAGTTGATCTTTTTCCATAGTAAAACCCCGCATTGGTTACAAAGATTTATTGTTTCGTTTTAGGTTTTTCCAACTTTATGTCAATATCTACGTTTATTCAAAATAATTAATTACAGTTCAATATTTAACAATATGTTTGTGTTATCCAACAAAGTAAAAATAACGACCGTTCAAAATAAAAACGATCGTAATTGTTATGACATCAAGCATTAACGCTAATATGCACTGCTTATGCCGTCAATCTTTTGAAACAAATATATACCCGAAGGCATTCGGTCCCCAATGGCAGGCGATTACGGGACATAAGTTATCGTAATCGGACATTATACCCTTGTATTCATCTGCTGTTATTTCAATTAATTTGTCAAGATTGTCCTTGTTGTAAGTGTAGGACGCAATTATAGGATAACTTGTATCGCAATTCCAACGTTTTAACGTATCGGCGCATTCGCGCATGGCAAGTCTTAAACCTACTTTTTTAGTAGCAACTTTAACGTTACCGTCCTTAAAGGTGATTAACGGTTTTATGTTTAATAAACTTCCGAATAACCACTCCTTGCGCGAAAGCCTGCCGCCCTTAAACAAATAGTCCAACGTTTCGGGAATGGCAATGACTCGGATACGGGGTATCAAAGCGTTGACTTTTGCCAAAATTTCTTCAACTGGAAGTTCGCGGTTGCGGTTAATTTCCTCAACAAGAAGCCGTATTCCGCCGACAGCCGACAACGAATCGACAACGTGAACGGCGGGACAATCGGCAAAAAGATTGGTTAAAGCATTGTGCGTCCCCGATATTTTAGACGAAATTGTAATAATAATTACGTCGTCGCCTTGTTCGGCATACCCTTTTACCTTTGTTTCCAACTCGTCAAGTTGCGGCAAAGAAGTTTGCGGAAAATAATTGTTTTCGATAAGCAACTTATAAAATTCGTCGATAGTTTCGTCCAAACCGTCGCGGTATTCCTTGTCGCCCATTAAATATCTAAGGGGGATAATTTCTACATTCAACTTTTCTTGCTCGGAAAACTTAATACTGCTACCCGAATCAACTAATACTCTTAACATTCTACTCCCAAACGCAAATGTGTTATCGTTATTTTTTACGTTTATATTATTATATTATGATAGCGTGTTTAAATAAAACTGAAAAACACAATTATGCGACATTATTAATACATTTCAGCGTAATTATTGCACTATATCTGTTTTTTGCGCATTATCCAACTTTTTTATAAAGCAACGGCGGCGCTTATGTAATTTTGTGTCAAAATGTTTCCATAAGTTTTGTATGGGCGAGTTGTGCTCCAACATCAAATTTGTTTCGGCATATTCCACGCCGTATTTTACCATACGTTCGCTGAATACCGATACGAGGGCTAACGCTATACCCTTGTTTTTGTAAGCTTCGGCAACGCCTATTAATGCCATATCGACAACTTTGGGTTTGCGGATATCATTCAGTAACCTGCACAAGCACGCAGGAGTAAGTTTTCCGCCTGATTTTTGCACTGCTTTTGACATAGACGGAAATACTATTCCGAATGCCACAATACGGTCGTTTTCGTCAACAATCAAAGTAATAAAGCGGTTATCTATAACCAACTTAAACTGCGCAAGCATAGATTTTTTTACTTTGTCGGTAAAAGGCACAGTACCGTAAATCTTGTCATATGCCTCGTCCCACAATTCAAAAATTTGATCAACGTACCTTTTTAGCAATTCGCTAGTACTGCTGATGTTTGCAAACTTTAAATTGTACTTATTCATAAGTTCGTAACTGACGCGCGATATACGTTCATCAATTCCGTTTGCAGGGACTTTTACTTGACGTTCAACCCAGTCGACGTCTTTGTCGTAACCGCAATTTTCGATTAAACGTTGGTAATAGTCGTAATTGTACTGTTCCTCGAATGTACAAAGTTGATCGAAACCGTCAATTAACAGACCTTCGCGTTCCAAATCGGAAAAACCGAGCGGACCGACAACTTCGTCTACTTGTTTACTTTTTGCCCAATCTTCCACCGCTTTAAACAAAGCAGACGCAACTTCCTGATCGTCGATTGAATCGAAACGGTTAAAACGGATGCGGCTTTGATTCCATTTGCGGTTTGCCGCTTTTTGCAAAATACCCGCTATACGTCCCACCATTTTGCCGTCGCGGTATGCGTTGAAGTACACTGCTTCCGCTTGGTCGTAATACATATAGTCTTTGGAAAAAATACTTTTTTCGTCGGAGTACAGCGGAGGTACGAAATACGGATTGCCTTTGTATAATTTAAGCGGAAATTCCAAAAATTCCCGTTGCTGTTTTTTTGTTTTTACTTTACGGACTTCTATCATATTTAATCCTCTATTGCTAAAACCACATAAAAAACAAGTGATATATTTTGTTAAAATTTACAAAATTCCTAGCGCTATAATTACAACACGTAGATGTAAATAATAACACTTTTTACATTAAAAGTCAATATTTTGAATAGTCAACATACTTTTAATGGCACAAAAAACCACATTTTTTATATTTTTTACGCATTGAATGGACTTGTCGCATTGACTTTGACGGTTTGTAATGATAAAATAATATTTATAAATAAAACAAAAATTTACTATTTATACAAGATACAACGGCATTACATATTGCCGTTGAACAAATACATTTAGGGGTTAATACACAATGATTAAAATTATAGTAGACGCAATGGGCGGCGACAACAGCCCTGTCGTAAACGTTAAAGGCGTTGTAAAAGCCGTAAACGAAATTAAAGATTTACAAATAGTTTTAGTAGGTAAAGCCGAAGAATTAACCGAGTTGTTAAACAAAGAAAAATACGACGGCGCGCGTTTAGAAATTGTAAATGCTACCGAAGTAATTAGCTGCAACGAAAAGCCCACCGAAGCAATAAAAAACAAAAAAGACAGTTCGATGTCGAAAGGATACGAATTACTGCGTGCGGACGAAAACGCAAGAGCGTTTGTTAGCCTTGGTTCAACAGGCGCGTTACTTGCCGGAGCCGTACTTAGAGTAGGACGCATAAAAGGTATCAAACGCCCTGCATTTTGCCCGATACTGCCCACAATGAAGCAAAGCCTTGTAGGTATATGCGACAGCGGCGCAAACGTGGACTGCGACCCTGCGTGGCTTCAACAATTTGCCGTAATGGGAAGTTTGTATATGCAAAAAGCCTACGGGGTTAAAAATCCCCGCGTAGCCCTGCTTAATATCGGCATCGAGGAAGAAAAGGGAAACGCATTAAGCAAGGAAACTTACGCTCTGCTTAAAAACACCACGTCTATTAATTTTGTCGGCAATATGGAAGCGCGCGATTTGCTTAGCGGCGAAGTTGACTTAGTTGTGTGCGACGGCTTTAACGGCAACGTCTTGTTGAAGTCCACCGAAGGCGCGTGTTTGGAATTGATGAAACTGCTCAAAAAGTCGATGATGTCGAGTTTCAAATCCAAAATCGGCGCATTGCTCATTAAGAAAAAAATGTACGAAATAAAAGACCTTATGGACTACAACAACTACGGCGGAGCCGTACTTTTGGGAACATCCAAAACAATAGTAAAAGGTCACGGAAGCAGCAAAGCCGAAGCAGTTTACCAATGCATTAAACAAGCGTACAATATGGAAAGCAACCATTTGGTACAATCCATTGCCGAATCGTTGGAAAACGAATAAACCTGTTTATTACAAAAGGACGCAGAAATTCAGTTCTGCGTCCTTTTCGATTTTTTAATTATACTAATTATTCAATTGTCGTCAATGAACTTTTCCAGTTCACTTTGAGAATATGCTTTTGTTCAATGAAACGGTTGCAAATTTTTAAGTTCTACAAACATTAATTCACCGTTGTCCGTTGTCGCCCCTACCCGAACGTCTTCGCCCCAAAAGCGCAATCTTTCCTGACATACTCCGCAAGGCGTCAAAACCTTAAACGGCGCAGTTGCACTATCGCGCACAACGCACAGGCAATGGGTAACTTTTTCATTAAATTTATGCGCTTCGCAAATTGCCCCTGTTTCGATACACAACAACACCGAAGCATTTGCGCTTTCGATAGGAACGCTTGAAAAATAACTGTTTTTTTCGGTGCGAATGACCGCCGCGCCGCCCCATCCGACAGGATATCTTTGTTTAATCAAACTTACGGCAATATCAAACATTTTATTTTCAATTTCCTTATTGCTCATTTTTGCTCCTACTCTCAATGATAAATATGCGACGCTGCTAAAAAATAAACTTACTTAATATTTTATCTATTTGTTGCGCAGTAACTCCTATTTTAAGCAGAAAATCGCGTGCTGTGTCGTATTTCGCGCGAAATAAACGTATAAAACTTTCGATATGTTCGGGCAAAGGACGGAAAACGTTAGGCTCGGCGTCGGTACGCAAAAAATCCTGCCGCAAACGTTTTAAAAAGTACGCATAAGTTAACGTGTAGTCGGCAATTATATCTTCGTCGGCAACGCCCGCAAGCATAAGCAGAACTGCCGCAACAACCCCTGTCCTGTCCTTACCTGCAAAGCAATGGAATATTGCAGCGCCGTCACAATCCGCCAAAGTTTTGAAAACATTGGCAAAATTATTATTTTCGACTATCTGCATATAACCGCTAGGCACTTCGATTGCGGATTTAGGAATTTCATTTGTTCCGATAGGAATATTACAAATTGTTATGCCGTTGACTAAAAAGCCACGTTTCTTTTCGTCAGCGTTGCTTCCGCCCCTAAGATCTATTGCAGTTGTAATATTAAGTTTGTTAAACTGCATTTCATCGTCGGCATTTAAACTGCGCGGACAAGCGGAACGGAAAAATACTCCGAATTTAGTAACTTTACCGTCTATTGTCGAGTAACCGCCCAAATCGCGGAAGTTCGGCGTATCCGACAAAGGAATGCGCCTTAAACAAAGTTCGTTCATTATTTTTTATCCTTGTAAATATCCACTAAGTTCAACACTACTTCCAATGCTTTTGCCATATCTTCCAATGGGATATATTCGTATCTGCCGTGGAAATTGTAACCACCCGTAAACAAATTGGGGCAGGGAAGTCCTTCGTAGGAAAGACGAGCGCCGTCGGTTCCGCCGCGGATAGGCACAATTTTGGGTGTAACGTTCGCCCTTTCCATTGCCACGCAGGCATTGTCAATAAGGTGCATATGCGGAATAATTTTTTCCTTCATATTGTAGTAACTGTCCGCAATTTCCGCAATGACGGTTCCGTTGCCGTACTTTTTGTTTAGGAACGCTACCGCATCGGCAAACAGAAGTTTTTTGTCTTCGAACTTAGTTTTGTCGTGGTCGCGGATAATGTAGTTGGCTGTTGCCTTGTCGCACTGTCCTTGAATACTGTCGAGATAGTAAAAACCTTCGTAACCTTCGGTAAAGGCAGGATTTTGAAACGCCGGTAACAGACTTTGCAATTCCATCAGCACAAGATTGGCATTTACCATTACACCCTTTGCCGAACCGGGGTGAACCGACTTGCCGTTGACTGTTACGCGCGCGCTTGCGGCATTAAAGTTTTCGTACTCCAATTCGCCTAGACCTCCGCCGTCGACAGTGTATGCGAAATCCGCATCAAAGCACTTTACGTCGAAAAAGTCGGTGCCGCGCCCTACTTCCTCGTCGGGAGTAAACGCAAGGCGCAATTCGCCGTGGGGAATCGAAGGGTTACTTGTTAAAATTTCAGCAAGCTGCATAATTACCGAAACGCCTGCTTTGTCGTCCGCACCGAGCAAAGTTGTGCCGTCGGACGATACGATTGTTTTGCCGATGTGCGTTTTAAGCTCGCTAAATTCGTTTGGGGACAGTTTACGCCCTTCGGCAAGCAATATGTCGCCCCCGTTGTAATCGGTTGTAATAACGGGTTTAACGTCATTGCCCGACACTGCCGGCGACGTGTCCACGTGCGCTATAAAACCGAGTTTTACACCGCCCTTTACATTAGCGGGAATGCGTGCATAAACGTAACCGTACCGTTCGTCTTGGCGGACGGATACTCCCATTTTTGCAAGTTCGTCTTTAAGCAAATTAAGTAAATTAAACTGCTTGGACGAACTGGGAAATTGCTCAACATCATCAACCGACTGAGTGTCGATTTTTACATAACGCAAAAAGCGTTTTAACAGTTTATCTTTCATAATTAACCTCTTTCCTCATCTAAATAGCTTGCTTCCAAATCCGCAATGTGCATAAGCAGTACAAGTTTAAATTTAGCCATTGCTTCGGACAACGCGTAACTGCCGCCCTTTACCCGTTCATCAAAACCGCCCATATGCCAATTGATTGCCATTGCCTCCTCAGCGGTCAAGCGCATATACTGCGAAATTATAAACACCGACTTTTCGCCATGCCCGTAGGGAAATTTTTCGTCCACGCGGAAATACGGTACTTTTACCCAAGCTCCGTTTTCCTTACTGTTGCGGTAATCGACAGCGTAAAAATTGACTTTGCACACATCGTGAAGCAATCCGCAAATAGCCAAACATTCGTTGGAATACGGGCTGTTGTCGCCGTATTCGTCTTTTACTATTTTTACCAACCGTTTGTACGCGTTGACGGAGTGTTGGCACAGTCCGCCTTCTTCCGCCAAGTGGAAACGCGCCGACGCAGGCGCAGTAAAAAAGTCGCTATTGGTCAAGTAATCCAACAACTTGTCCGCTCCGTCACGGGCAATATTAGTTGTAAATATATCTATAAATTCGTTTTTAGCATTGAAAACTGCCATAATTATTACTCCTTATTAAACGGTTCGTAAATTGTCGAACCATACCTTTTTGTCAAACCGTATGTTTGCGGGACTTGTCGACGGCAATTTTATTACCGGTATGTCGCCGTTGTACGCCAGTTTTGTAAGTTGGTAGGCTTTGTCGCCGTTACAAAGTATTTTGACGATGTTGCACTTGTCTAGCACTACCGACAAGTCAGCCAATTCGTAATCCTTAATGTCCGAGTCCATCGAGCCCTTTATGTAACAACTGGTAACTATATCCCACAACGCTATTCCGTTGCACAGACACAACCGGATTTTGTCGTCGACGGTATCAACAACGCAATCGTAAAACTCCGAAAGAATTTTCCAAAACTTATTTTGCTTGTTACCGTAATAAAACGCTTGCTGCCGCGATTTTACGCTAGGGAAACTGCCTAAAATTAGTATTTTGCCGTTGCAGTCGAATACAGGTTCAAAACCGCAATATTTACGTCCGTCACTTTGCATAAAACAAGTATACATCAAAAAATGTTTTTTAGCAACTTTTGTTAAAAACAAATATCGCCTAACTGACGTTTGCAATTTTGCTGCCGACCCCGTCAAAAGCACATTATTGAAAACGACATAAAAAAACGCCGAATTAAACTTCGGCGCATAGCGGTTAAAAAAGTATGTGCAAAATTACGCAGAATAATAACACACCGCCGTCAAAGCTAACTTTACAGTATTCTAATTCACTTTGCTAAGGCGGCTTTTTATCGGTACGTACCGGTAGCGTTTATTGTTGAAGATAAATAAGATAACGGACAATATTAACGTCAATCCTTCGGCAACTACCGTAGCAAGCCAAACGCCGTCAAGTCCCATAAGCAACGGCAACACAAATATCGCAGCAATTTGGAAAACCAACGTTCTTGCAAACGACGATATTGCAGATATAAGTCCGTTATTGAGTGCAGTGAACATTGACGAACAAAACATATTGAACCCGGCGAATGCAAAACAAATAGAATACAAACGCAAACCGCGAGCAGTCATAGGACGCAAAATTTCTATTTGGGCTTTTATTTGGGCAATTTGTTCGGAACTCATACCGTCCTTAATCATAGAGTCGTTAAAGAACAACATAGATATTACGTCGGCAAGCGATTCGGACAAGGCAATCATAGCAACGGCGACGACGGTAATAATTACCATAGATTTTTTAAATATATTTTGCAATTCGTCGCTGTTGGCTGCACCGTAGTTATAACCTATAATGGGAGCCGTACCTATACAATACCCTATAAATATGGCAACGAATATGAACTGAACGTACATTATAACTCCGAATGCCGAAACGCCGTTTTCCCCTGCTATTTGCATAAGTTTGGCGTTGTAAACCATAGAAACTAACGACATTGCAATATTGCCCAACAATTCCGACGAACCGTTTACGCAAGACTTTGCGACAATGCGCCCGTACCACTTGGTTTTGGTAAAACGCAACAAACTGCTGTTTTTACAGGCAAAATATACTATCGGCGCAACTCCGCCCACCGTTTGACTGACTGCCGTAGCTATTGCCGCACCTTTAAGTCCCCAATCGAAAACTGCAACAAAAAGCGCATCCAAAACAATATTCGTCACACCGCTTGCAACGGTAAATACAAAACCGAGCTTTGGCTTTTCCGCCGTAATGAAAAAACTTTGGAACAAGTTTTGCAACATAAAAAAGGGCAAAGCAATTAAAATAATACGTGCGTACAACACGCAATAGTACAGCATATCGCCTTCAACCATTTCACCCGTTGCGCCCATAAGGCGTGCAATATGCTCAACGGAAAATATGCCTACTACCGCAAGCACCGTACCGCATACCGCAGTGACGATTACAACCAAAGTAAAATAACGGTTGGCGTGAGTTTTGTGTCCTTCGCCCAAAGTTTTGGACACTATTGCCGTACCGCCCGCACCGAACATAAAGCCTACCGCGCCCAAAACCATAATGACAGGGTAAATAAAATTTAATGCTGCAAAAGGTTTGTCGCCCGCAAAATTGGACACAAAAAGTCCGTCCACGACAGAATAGACGGATGTAAAAATCATCATTAATATTGGCGAAAGTACAAAACGCAACAGTCGCTTATATGTAAAATGATCGGACAATTGTATTTGCATTTAGTTATCTTAAACGATATTATTTTTAATGTCAACAAAAATCGACTGTATAAACACACAAATGATATAACTTTAATAACACCGCAACTGCTACCCGAATGATATGTAACACTTTTTGAAAAAAAACCATATTGTGAGATAGACTGAAATATGTCAAATATAGAAACGGAGGTAAACTATGTTCAACGGTATGTTTAACGACGGCGGATGCGGCGAACACGGCGGCGGATGCTTTGGCGGTTGCAACTGCACTTGGATTTTACTCATAATCCTGTTTTTGTGCTGCTGCGGCGGTAAAATGCGTAACTTCAACCTCAATGTCAACCCTTGCTGCTTGATATTGATGCTTGCCCTGCTTGTGTGCTGCGGCGGACTTAAAATCGGACCCGAATGCAAATAGGTTCGATTGATCTCTCCTGTACATAACAAAAGACGAAAAGAGCCTTCCCTTAGGGGAGGCTCTTAGAATTATTTGCATATTTCATTTTGCAATAAAAACCGACCGTTAAAAACTCAGCATTATTCAATTGGTTTTATAAACGTTATTTGTTTTTGTCAACGGACAGTTCTTCGTTATTTTCCATTTCCTTATTTGCAAAACCCGAACCTATAACTTCGCGAACGTTTTCGACATAGGCAAACGCTTGCGGATCCGTTTCGCTTATAACACGACGCGCCTTGCCTAATTGCCGCTTGTTAATTATGCACAATACCATCGATTTTTCTTCGTGCGAGTAACCGCCTATAACTTTTACCGTAGTTGTACCGTGTTTAAGTTCGCGTTGCAATGCTTCGACCATTTCTATGGGTTTGGTTGTTGTAACTTCCAATTCGATTGCGGCGGAAAAACCCTTGAAAACAGTTTCCTGCACTATTTCGCATGCAAACATTGCGGCAATGGAATAAACAAACATTTCGATTGCGTGCTTGCCTGCATCGGCAACGTTTATATTTACAAAATAGTACACAACAGCCGACACCAGCAATATGATAACGTTAGTTAAAAGAATGGCGCGCATTGCGTCGCTACCGCCTTTTTTGGAACGGCGTTGTACGGCAAGTCCTACGATATCGCTACCGCCCGACGAAGCGTTAACCGACAACAATAACGGCAATGATACGCCGTGCAAAGCTCCGCCCAACAAAACGTACAGCACCTTGTCGATTTCCTCGTTCGGGGAAAACATTATATTTTTCAAACTGTCCGACAAGTTTAGTATTCGGAATACAACAAGTATTGACGCTAGCATTATTACGTAAAGCATTGTTTTTACCGCAAAGCGTTTACGGAAAGCAAAGAAAGTATAAATTATAATAGGAACGTTAATTGCAACAAGCCATATACCGACAGACATATACCATTTTGCAGGATCGGTGTTTGTTAGCAAAATATCCAAAACAGACGCAATCCCCAAAGCTCCGCCCGGAATTGCATTACAAGGCAGTAGCAGCAAGTCGACGGATACCGCCGAAGCCAAACTCGCCGCAAAAATTATCATTATTTGTTTAAAATTATGTAAAAACTGTTTTTTTGTCATTTCGTTTTGTAACTCCTGTTAAACAACGGACGAGAAAATACGTCGTGAACGTCCTTAACGATTGTAAAAGCTTTCGGATCGCATTTTTTGATAATCTGTTTTAAGTGTGTTGCTTGCCGATACTGCACTATTACTATTATTACTTTACGGTCTTCGCTGCCTTCCCACGTCTTTTCGACTTCCATATATGACAAACCGCGTTTAAACCGCTCGGTTATCAATGCGGACATTTCTTCGTACTTTGTAGTTACTATCAGGAATTTTTGCGGATGGTTAAAGCCGCGCTTGAATACGCCCATTATCGACGAACCCAAATACACGTAAATTAACGAATAAATGACAACTTCGAAACCTTTGTCGTCGAAAAGAATCATTACTATTACCGCACCAGCCAACATTATTGTTAAATTGCATATTAGTATTATTTTCGACAAATCAGTGCCGGGTTTCTTTTTTGCTACAATTTTTGCTATAACTTCCGTTCCGCCGTTACTGCCGTTTTCTTCACTGGCAATATACATTGAAAAACCGATAAGCACACCGCCGAACAATATAGATATAAGGGGGGATGCAGAAAATTGGAATAATTCCTTAGGTAAAAACTCGTTAAATAAAAAACCCGTTGCGGTACAAACAATCGTCGCCCAAATTGTTTTAAACGTAAAGTCGCCCCGCACGAATATTAGTGCTAAAATAAGAAGCGGCGCATTCAAAGCAAAATACACAATCCATTTTATTAAATCGAACTGCGCAAAATTTACATCGCCGATAAAATGACAAACCAAATATCCCACACCCGACGACAATCCGCTTACGCCCCCGGCAATAAGATTACAAGGATCGATAAAGCAAAACATCGATACGGCGTTAAGTATACCTGCAAGGGTGACTATTAAGTAACCGTATACCGATTTTAACACTTGTTGTTTGGTTGGTTTTAACACTGCATACCTCTAAAAGTCAAAACAAAATTCATACTAGTTTAATATAATCTTAACGACAAAATATGTCAATTATTTAACGGCAGATTTAACCGCATAATTGTAAAATTGTCAACGAACGGCAACATCCCGCATTACCGCAAACTGCAAAAGAAAAACCTTGTTTGCATTTTTGCGCATTAACGCAAGGAGAAACAAGGTTAAAAATCAATAAAACTCGGAATATTTTTTAAACTTTTTTTAATATTACATAGCCGTTAGGTTCCAATATGCAACGTTCGCTGTATTTACGTCCGCTGAGCATATCCTGATAGGTGCCGCCCAAATACAACGAATAATCGCAACCGCCGCGGTTGACTGCAACCGTTACCGACATTTGGACATCGTTTGCATTGCGTTCGAATGCGTACACTCCGCATTCGGCAACGAGTTCGTGAAAGTCACCGTCCGAAAATACCGAAAGTTTGCGCAGTTCGCCAAGACGTCTGTAAAAATCCAATAACAACTTGTTTTCGTTGCCCCAAGGATAGCAAGCGCGGCAAAACGGATCTTTGTAACCTTCGAGTCCTGCTTCGTCACCGTAAAATACGCAAGGAAAACCGAACATAGTATACTGCAAAACTGCCGCTATTTTAAGCAGTTTTATACCGCGTTTATACTGTACGTCGGTCAGTTTTTGACGCGCCATTACTTCCTTAGGGGAATTGTCGATTACTTCGCCTGCAAGGTTTGTAAGTATACGTGTTGTGTCGTGTGTACCCAAAATATTCATTAAATTGTTGCGTACACGCGCGGGATAATTGTTTAATATATCGAATACGACGTTTGACAATGCGCGCTCGTTTCCGTATTTGACAAATTCGACAATACCGTCCTTTAACGGATAGTTCATTACCGAATCGAGTTGACTGCCGTCAAGGTAGTGCCTGCGCACACCGTAGTCCACCTTGTTGGACGCGTCTTCCCAAACTTCGCCTATAATTATGCAGTCGGATTTTTCCTTTTTGGCGGAAGAAACTATCTTGTCCAACATACAGTCGGCAATTTCGTCCACTACGTCCAGCCGCCAACCGCTTGCGCCCTTATTGAGCCAGCGGGGAACTATGCCGTCTTTTCCGCAAAAATATTTTTGAGCGGACGCGCTTGCGGCGTTAATGCGCGGAAGTGTTTGGAAATTCCACCAACATTCGTACGAGTTGTCTTCGTAAAAGTTAAACCAACTACGGTAAGGCGAATTAACGTCGTTATATGCACCGCAGTCGCCGTACTTTTGTCCGCGGTTAAAATACTTAGACGTTGAACCGACGTGATTGAAAACCCCGTCCAAAATTATACGCATACCGTATTGTTCGGCTTTTTTGCACAATTCTTCAAAGTCTTCAACATTACCGAACATAGAGTCTATTACTTCGTAGTCTTCGGTATCGTACTTATGGTTGGAGTACGCCTTAAATATAGGGTTGAGATAAAGCGTTTTAACGTTCAATTCGGCAAGGTAAGGCAATTTTGATATAATGCCTTGCAAGTTACCGCCGAAAAAGTCGCGGTTGCGTACAACGCCGTCGTCGTCGCGGAAATACGGTTGTTCGCCCCAACGGCGCATAATTTTGTCTTCGGTAGCTTTGGTTTGACCTTGCATATAAAAGCGGTCTACCATTATTTGGTACATTACGCCCTTGTTTAACCAAGCGGGGGCGGGATATTTGCTTTTGTATACCGACAGCTGCCAAGGACGGACATTATCGTAATACATACACGCCTTTTTGTCGACTCCTATACCTATATAACGTTCGTAAGTTACGCCGTCCATTTCAAAGTAATAGAAATACAAACCCTTTTTAAAACTGACATCGGCAATATAACTGTCGTAGCCGTCGCCGCTTGCATCCTTGTACATTACATACTTGTAATTTTGACTGAGATCGTCGCCGTACACTACCAACGTTACTTTACTTGGATTAACCGCTTGACTTATTTGCAGACGCACGCCGAACCTAGCGCCTTCGGCAACGGCGCCTACAATGGACTTGTAAAACTCGTCCGTCGGATTATATCTGACGTATTCCATTACATTCTCCAAATTTTTTCGGCATATTCGCGAACCGAACGGTCGGCGGAAAATCTGCCTGCTTCGGCAATGTTCTTCAACGACATTCTGTTCCACATATTAATGTCTTTGTATGTTTCGTTCATACGTTCGTGACAACTCATATATGATGCAAAATCCGCAAAGCACATATACGGGTCGGCAATGGGATAATTACGCAGCAAGTAGTTTGAAATACTTTCAAACGTCGTTCCGCCGAAGCCCAAGTTCAAGTCTTCGATAATGGTACGCAACTTAGGCAATTTAAAGTAGAAGTCGGTAGAATTGTAACCGTTAGCCCACATATCCGACACTTCCTTGGCAGATAAACCGAAAATGAAGATATTGTCGCGACCGACCGCTTCGTTCATTTCGACGTTTGCGCCGTCCAATGTGCCAAGAGTTAATGCGCCGTTTATCATAAACTTCATATTGCCTGTACCGCTCGCTTCCTTGCCCGCTAACGAAATTTGTTCAGACACTTCGGCTGCGGGGATTAAACTTTCCGCCATAGTTACGCAGTAATTTTCCATAAATACAACGTTGAGCTTTTCGCGGATTTTGGGATTGCTTTCCAAATCCTTTTGAATGCTGCAAATAAGACGTATTACTTCCTTAGCGGCATAATAACTGGGCGCTGCTTTTGCCCCGAAAATGAATGTTTGCGGGACAACGTCGAGATTGGGATTTTCCTTTAAATCGTGATACAACGATACGATTTTAAGCACGTTTAACAGTTGACGTTTATATTCGTGAAGACGTTTAACCTGTACGTCGAAGCGGGTGTTAGGATTGATAGAGATATCGTGCTTTTTGCTTGCAATTTGCGCAAAATTCTTTTTGTTGGCAAGTTTGATTTTTGCCATTTGTTCATGAACTTCGCTGTCGTCTAGGAAGTTGTTGAGTTTGGTAAGTTCGTTTGCGTCGCTTAAAAATCCGTCGCCGATCAAGTCCTTAATAAGACTAGTCAGTCCGGGATTTGCTTGACAAAGCCATCTGCGGTGCGCAATGCCGTTGGTAATGTTAGTAAACTTTTTAGGTTCGATTAAAGCAAAGTCGCGGAATAAATCCTTTTTTAAAATGTCGCTGTGCAACGCCGATACGCCGTTTACGTGATGCGAAGAAATGATAGACAAGTTTGCCATACGCACTTGATCGTACGCTATAATTGCAAGGTCGGAAACCTTTTTGAAATCGTGAGTTTTGTCGTAATAAACTTTGCACGCGCGTTCGTTTATTTCCACTATTATTTGGTAGATGCGCGGCAACAGTTGCTTGAATATATATTCCGGCCAACTTTCCAACGCTTCCGCCATTACGGTGTGGTTGGTGTAAGCGCAAATGCTTTTAACAATAGACCACGCTTTGTCCCAATCCATACGGTATTCGTCTACGAATATACGCATAAGTTCGGGACCGCAAAGCGCAGGGTGAGTGTCGTTTATATGCACTGCAACCAACTTTACAAAGTCGTCGAAATTGCCGTAACGTTTGTAGTGGTCGGACACAATATTCTGCATTGCGGAGGAAACCAAAAAGTACTCCTGTTTAAGACGCAAAACCTTGCCTTCTTCGTGATTGTCGTTAGGATAAAGCACTTTTGTTATCATTTCAGCCTGTGATTGCTCTTCTAACGCCTTTAAGTATTCCCCTTGACCGAATGCGCGGAAGTCAAAAGGCTTGTTGTTACGTGCCGACCAAAGGCGCAAAACGCCCACCGCAGCAGCGTGATAACCTTCGACTACCATATCATACGGAAAGGCTTGAACTTCCTCGCAACCAACCTGTTGGAAGACCGGTCCTTTGTCCGTCCAGATTTCCTTTACTTCGCCGCCGAAACGGACGATTTGAATTTTGTCGGGACGCTCCTTCAACCATACTTCGCCGCCGGGAAGCCAGTTATCAGGCAGTTCGGTTTGCCAACCGTCTACGATTTTCTGTTGAAAAAATCCGTATTCGAAACGCAAAGAATGTCCCATTACGGGATAGTTTTCCTTGGCAAGACAGTCAAGGTAGCAAGCGGCAAGTCGTCCTAAACCGCCGTTGCCTAAACCCGCGTCGGGTTCGCATTCGTACAAATCTTCAATGTTTACCTTATAATACTTTTTTAACGTTTCGGCAAACAGTCCGTCCAATTCCATATTGAACAAATTGTTTTTAAGACTGCGTCCCATCAAAAATTCCATTGACAAGTAGTGAACTCTTTTTCTTTCGCGCGCTTTGTGTTGATGATTAAAAACGGCACGTTTTTCCAACAGCATATCGCGCACTACCGTTGCTACGCATTTGTACAGCTGCAATTTATTAAGTTCGATCGCGGAAACCCCGAAAGTTTTGTTAGATGCGCTTTCGATCATTTCCTTGATGTTAGATTTGTTAAGGTTTGTATTAGGCATAAAATAGTCTCCCTAGTGTGGTATAATTTATTTTTTACTCGCGGACTTATAAAAATACATTACGCTTGAAGCGGGCATTGTAATTTCGGCATAGCCGTCTGCATTTGTTGCAAACGTTTCTTCGACTTTCAATCCCCTGCCGCCGTATTTAAACTCATCGCTGTTAAGTATCAATTTATACTCGCCTGCGTCCATATTAAAACCGTAATTATAGTAATCGTACACGCTGAAATTGATTACCGCAAGTACGACGTTACCGCGCTTGTCGATACGTTCGAAAGCAAGTACGCTGTTTTTAGAGTCGTCGGCAAGCAGCCACTTAAAGCCTTCCCAAGTTGAATCGTTTTGATAAAGCGGTTTATACTTGGCATACGTTTTGTTTAAGTCGCACACAAACCGACGGTGACTGTCGTGTTTGGGATATGTAAGCAATGACCAGTCCAATTCGCGCTCCTCGCTCCATTCGTTCCATTGAGCAAGTTCCACGCCCATAAAATTGAGTTTTTTACCGGGGTGTGCGTATTGGTAACCGAGCAACGATTTAAGTTGGGCAAACTTTGTGTCGTATTCACCGAACATTTTGTTAATCAAACTGCCCTTTAAATGCACTACTTCATCGTGAGATAACGGCAAAATGTAATTTTCACTGTAAGCGTAGCACATGGAAAACGTCAGTTTGTTGTGATGTTCGTTACGCCACAAAGTATCGGTCTTCATATAACTCAACACGTCGTTCATCCAACCCATATTCCACTTGTAATTGAAGCCCAGTCCGCCGACGTACGTCGGATGAGTAACTTTGGGAAATGCTGTCGATTCCTCAGCAACGAACAGCGCATACGGACAAGTTTCGAATACCTTGCAAGACAACTTACGCAAAAAGTCGATTGCTTCGAGGTTTTCCTTGCCGCCCCATTTGTTAGGACGCCATTCGCCGTCCTTGCGGTCGTAATCCAAATAAAGCATACTTGCAACGGCGTCTACGCGCAAACCGTCGAAGTGAAATTCTTTAAGCCAGTACAATGCGTTTGATACAAGGAAACTTTGCACTTCGTAACGGGAATAGTCAAAAATACGGGTACCCCAACTTTTGTGTTCCTTTTTAAAATCGTCTGCCGATTCGTAACAGCAAGTACCGTCAAACTCGATAAGTCCGTGTGCATCCTTGCAAAAATGCGCGGGAACCCAGTCCAAGATTACTCCTATACCCGCCTTGTGGAACTGGTTTATTAAATACTTTAAGTCGTCGGGAGTACCGTATCTGCTTGTGGGCGCATAAAAGCCCGTCACCTGATATCCCCACGAACCGTCAAACGGATGTTCGGCCAACGGCATAAATTCCACATGGGTATAACCCATTTTTTTAACGTAAGGAACTAAGTATTTGGCAAGATCTCGGTATGTGTACAATCTTCCGTCGTAATGCCTGCGCCAAGAACCGGCGTGCACTTCGTAAATGTTGACGGGATTTTTGTAAACACCGTTTTTTTGCTGTTTTTCGATCCAGTCGCTATCGGTAAACTCAAATTTTTGATCGGGGTCAAAAATACGGCTTGCTGTGCGCGGACGTACTTCGGCATACCTTGCATAAGGATCGGCTTTATAAAGAATGTCGCCGTTTTGCGTGGTAATTGCAAATTTATAACAATCGCCGTCACGCGCTTTCACTTCCGCCTGCCATATGCCGTCGATTAAACTCAACTTGTTGTGATGCACAAGCCAATTGTTAAAGTCGCCTATAACGCAGACATCCTTGGCGTTAGGCGCCCATACTGCAAAACGGTAAACGCCGTCCGAAACCTTGTGACAACCGAGCAGTTCGTAAGCGTTACAACTGTCGCCGTTGTAAAATTCGGTAAATTGTGACATAAGCTCCCCCTATCTGTTGTTTGTGCGGTTTGTGCGTTCGGTAAGCGACAGCAACCACTTGTATTTTTCGGCGGAATAGTCGCCTTTTTTTGCCATATATTTCCAGCAACCCAAAGTGCCGGGAATATTCATACGTTGTTCGGTACCGTTTTCGGCTATGTCCTGCAACGAATAAATTACCGTATCCGCTTTGCTTTCCGCAAGACGTTCGATCAGTTCCAACGAAATATGTTCGCCCGAAACGTTGCTTAGGCGTTTGACCGTATCGCGCTGCCAAGCCTCCAAACCGTTCCACCAACCGACGGTTGTGTCGTTATCGTGAGTACCTAAATACGCTACGCAATGTTCGTTGAAATTTTGCGGTAAAAACGCGTTACGTTCGTTACCGTCGTAAGCGAACTGTACAACTTTCATACCGGCAAGTCCGCATTTATCGCGCAAGTCCAAAACGCTTTGCGGAATGTCGCCCAAATCTTCGGCGATGATTGTAAGGTTGGGAACGGAATCCTGCAAAATTTTTAAAAACTCGTAGCCTATGCCCTTGCGCCAATGTCCGCGACGGGCGGTTGCTTCGCCGTATTTAATAGCATAATAACTGTCGAACGCGCGAAAATGGTCGATACGCAATACGTCGAACAGTTCGGCGCATTTGGCAACCCTACGCAGCCACCAATCGTACTTTTGCTTTTTCATAGCGTCCCAATCGTAAAGCGGATTGCCCCACAATTGACCGTCGGCAGAAAAATAATCAGGCGGAACGCCTGCAACCCAAGCGGGACGGCGATCCTTGGTTAAATCGAACAATTCCGAGTGTGCCCATACGTCTGCCGAATCGTACGCCACGTAAATGGGAATGTCCCCGATAATTTTTATATTGTTAGCTTTAAGCTTAGTACGGAACGTACGCCACTGTTTGTCGAATATATATTGACAAAATTCAATATAACCTATTTCGTATTCCAACAAATCGCGGTATTTGTGCAATGCCGCAGGGGTGCGCATACGTATAGATTCGTCGTCCCACTCCAACCACGACTTTCCGTTAAAGTGCCGTTTAACCGCACAAAACAGCGCATAATCGGGCAGCCAATAATGGTTTGCCGAACGAAATTCGGAATAGTCCGCAGGCGGATTGATTTTCAAAAAATTAGAATAGGCTTCGCGCAGAATGATATCCTTGTGATAAACTGCATAACCGTAATCGTTGCCGCGCGCCTTGCTTCCGCATAACGCTGTATGCTCGTCAAGCAATCCGTCGCGAACAAGTTCACCGCTGTCTATTAATAAAGTATTTCCTGCAAATGCCGACGGACTGGCATAAGGGGAATTTACAAAGTCGGTCGGCGTAATAGGCAGTACTTGCCAATATGTCTGCTTAGATTCACGTAAAAAGTCAATAAAGCCGTCAACATCGCCTAATGTTCCTACACCGCAATTACCCGGTAACGACGTAATATGAAGTAAAATACCGCTTGCTCGCATTGTATCCTCCGTATATACGAATAAATATGCTTGGTAAATTATCCTAAACGACAATTCACCAAGCATTATTTTACCACTATAATTTGTCAAAATCAACATTATTTTAAATTTTTTGAAGATTTTTTTGCTTTGGCGAAAAATTAATTTCGTCTAAAAATATAAAAACCGAAAAACTATAATACAATACTGTTATTATATGCTCATTTTTAACCAAACAGCTCAAATTTACTAATTTTCGCAAAAAAAAATACGCAGATGTATTATCCGCGTAAATGTAGAATGTTATAATTATTTTTATATCGAAATACTAGGTTATTAAAATACTAAACTCAACGCAATTAACAGCATTCCCGGAAAATACAGCAATGTATTAACTATATCCAATGCTCTATGACGGAATTTGAGCAGATACAACCCAAGACACACATCGCTAAGCATATACATAAAACAACCGACGCCAAACAAAATTGCCTGAACGCTTCCTATCGAACAGGCAGCAGTTATCCCTAAACTTCCGCACAAGCTTACGCATACTGTATATATGTTAAGGTCGATTATGTCTTTGCCGAAAGAATATATTTTAGTAATTTGCATATCAATGTTTAATACTATCATTACCGCAAACGGCAGCAACGCCCAAAATGTCCAACCGTAAAACATAATTGCGTAAACCGACAGTGTGGTACTTGCCAAAGCAAAACTTAATACTCCCGCAACAAAAAATTTGTGATTGTCCATAAAAACCAAAAACAGGTCCCCCATAGACGCAAAAAACAGTCCTACCGCAAGTATTATATGTAATTGTCCACCTTGGATTACGCAACCGTAAATGCCTAATCCTACGAATAAAGCCGCCGTCAGCATTTTGACTACACCGCGACGACGGTTGCCGATTTTTAACGCTTTTAACACTACAAGCGTAAGCGTTAATAACGAAAACGCAACTATTGCCACTATTTTTACTACCATAATATCCCTCACCTGCTTAAACTGCCGAAATGTCTTGCGCTAATCGGTATAAATAGTATATACAATTAAAACTAAAAACACAATATAGATTTTTTCATTAATAGCGAACCCCGTTTTCTTTTGATGTATTGCAAGCATATCAATAACAATATTTACTTGACAAATTGTATCCTTTACGGTAAAATTAGCATATAATTTAATACCAAAGGAAATGTGGGAGAAATCCCTTGTCCATTCACCTAGGAATTGTAACGACAGACTAATATTAGTGGTTTGTCGTTATTTATATATTAAGGAGCGTTATGCAACAAACAGGCAAAAAGCAACATCTCGCAGGACTTTTAATGTTGTCT
Organism: uncultured Eubacteriales bacterium; assembly: GCA_948938605.1. Taxonomy (GTDB): domain Bacteria; phylum Bacillota; class Clostridia; order Christensenellales; family CAG-314; genus Fimimonas. The sequence continues at coordinate 21,955 of CARAIG010000030.1, read as the reverse complement.
TTTACAGCAATTATTTGGGGCGCGGGGTTTGTACTAAACAACGATTTACTTAATGCGGCATTTAGCGAGACGCCGAACCTTATTAACACTATACGTTTTGGAGTGTCAACGGTTATTCTTGCAGCGGTTTTTGCGCGCAAATTAAAATTCAACTTAAAAACATTGCTGTTTGCAGGGTTAGGCGGCTTGATGTTGTTTGGGGGATTTACATTACAGTTAATCGGTCTTAAATACACTACTCCTTCGCATAACGGATTTTTTACGGTAGCATATGTAATATTTGTACCGTTTATATCCTGGATACTGCTAAAAAAACGCCCGTCTTGGGTTACATTTGTAGGCGTTGCAATTGCTTTTGCCGGCTGCATTGTACTTAATATTAACGTAAGTACCGACGCCGGATTAAATCCGAATAATGCGACAATAAGCGAAACTGTCATAGGCGACTTACTTACATTATCGGGTGCGTTGCTGTTTGCCGCACAGATTGCCTTAACAGATTACGCATATGCAAAAAAAGACATCGATTACCCGAATATGACGTTTTGGCAAGTGTTAACGGCAACAATACTGTTTGCTTTATACAGCGTCATTTTCGAAAGCCGCAACTACGCCGCTATTACTTTTAATCCGTCATACTGCATTTGGCGGCTGATTGTGGTATCGGTGGGCGGAACTGCATTTGCTTACATTGCACAGGGATATGCGCAAAAACACTTACCGCCTTCCGAAACGTCAATAATACTAGCCTGTGAATCGCCGATAGGCGCTGTAATTTCGGTATTGGTAGGCGCAGAAGTATTTGTGTGGAATACAGCGGTAGGCGGAGTTTTAATTGTTGCGTCAGTTTTAATAATGGAACTTTTTCCGCATATTTTGGAAAAACGTTCGAAAACAAAAGAACAGAATAAAGAAATAACCGAAGAAAACAAAAAACAGGAATAACAGCCGACTTATACAACAACGAAAGCCTTTGTACGCAAAATACAAAGGCTTTTTTTATAAACATTTTTTTAAAATGCAAATCTTACAAAAGCACAAAATTATGCAAATATATCACACCGCTTTTACATATCCAACGAAACGGAAGTAACAATGCGACTGCGAATTTGCAACCGAATCACTTATAGCCGTATACTATTAAAAAACTAGCAGACTATTAATCAAGGTTAGAACAAAAACCGCTGTATATTGCAATACAACGGCTTTCAATAAAATCTATTTGTTGTTATTTTCACCTTGTGAATACAAGTGGCAAGCAACGCAATGTCCGTTACCGTAATCCTTAAATTCCGGTTCGACTTCCGCACAGATATCCATACACTTACTACAACGGGTATGGAATTTACAGCCCTTAGGCGGATTTGCAGGGGACGGAATGTCGCCATGTAAAATAATACGGTTCATTTTGACATCTGGATCGGGGACGGGAACGGCGGAAAGCAATGCTTGCGTATACGGGTGCATCGGGTTTGCGAACAAATCCTTTTTGTCGGCGAATTCCACCATATTGCCCAAATACATAACTCCTACTTGATCCGAAATATGTTCCACTACCGACAAGTCGTGCGAAATAAATACGTAAGCAAGGTTATCCTGTGCTTGAAGATCCTTAAACAAGTTGATAATTTGCGCTTGAATTGAAACGTCCAACGCCGATACAGGCTCGTCGCAGATAACCATTTTGGGTTTTAACGCCAACGCCTTGGCAATACAAATACGCTGACGCTGTCCGCCCGAAAATTCGTGCGGGTATCTTCCGAAGAAATGCGGTTGCAAACCGCATTTACGCATTATGTCGATTACGTAATCCTTATATTCGCTTTTGGGCACAATACTGTGCACCCTTACCGCTTCGCCGATGATTTCGCCAACCGGAAGACGGGGCGACAAGGAGGAGTACGGATCTTGGAAAATCATTTGGAACTGCGGACGAACTTTACGCAAAGCTTCGCCTTTAAGTTTAGTAATGTCCATACCGTTAAACAAAATTTGTCCGTCGGTTACGTCGTATAATCGCAAAATTGTGCGTCCCATAGTTGTTTTGCCGCAACCCGATTCGCCAACTATACCTACCGTTTTGCCTGCGTCAAGGTTAAACGAAACGCCGTCGACCGCTTTTAGGAAAACTCTGTTCTTTTTTAAAAACGGTTTATTTATTTGGAAATACTTACGCAAATTAGTTATTTGCAACAAATGTTCTTGCGAAACAGTTGTGCTTTCTAATTCGTTTGTTTTGATTAAATCGCTCATATTTATAACTATGATCTCCTTTTTTGAAAGTACTCGTCAACCGTTAAACGGAAACAGAGTTCTTTCAATTTTTTTCCTTGCCGTTATAAAGGTAACACGCTACAAAGTGGGTGGGTGACACCTGCACCATTTCGGGGAAATCGCCCTTGCATTTGTCGCAAACGCGCTCGCATCTGTTTTTAAAGTAACACGTTTTAGGCATATTTATAGGGTTGGGTACGTTGCCGTCAATATTATAAAGTCTGTCGACATCATTGCCGACAACGGGCTTACTGCGCTGCAAACCTACCGTATAGGGATGCAACGGATTTTTAAAGATTTCTTCAACGGTGCCTTTTTCTACAATTCGACCGGCATACATTACTACTACGTAGTCCACCATTTCGGCAATTACGCCCAAGTCGTGGGTAATAAGCATAATGCTGCCGCTGATTTTGTGCTTAACTTCGCGCAACAAGTCCAATATTTGCGCTTGTATAGTTACGTCCAACGCCGTTGTAGGTTCGTCGGCAATTATCAACTTGGGATTGCATATTAACGACATTGCTATCATAACGCGCTGACGCATACCGCCCGACAATTCGTGGGGGTAACTTTTGTACACGTGCTCCGCCATAGCAATACCTACAAGTTGCAGCATTTCGATACTGCGAGCCTTGGCTTGTTCCTTAGATATACCGTTTATATGCAGTAAACTTACTTCGTCCAATTGATCCCCTATTGTAAAGACGGGGTTTAAACTTGTCATCGGTTCTTGGAATATCATAGATATTTCGCGACCGCGGATATGGGACATTTCGCTCATCGGAAGTTTAGCTATATCCAATACTTCTTCGTGTTCTTCGTAAATTTTACGGTAACGGGTGCGTCCCAACTTGTCCTTAGCAACCACAAATACGGGATTGCCTTGTTCATCCGTTTGTTCTTCCATAATAGGTTCCTTGCCTATTTGGGTGCGGACATTCGACCTAAAACGGATACTGCCGTCGACGATTTGTCCGGCAGGCGCTTGAATAAGACGCATTAACGACATACTTGTAATTGACTTGCCGCAACCCGATTCGCCCACGATACCTACGGTTGCGCCTTCGGGAATTTCAAACGTTACGCCGTTTACCGCTTTTACTACGCCGTTATCGGTGTAGAAATAAGTATGCAAATTTTCGAACTCAACAATATTTTTGGGGTCTTTCATTTGGGTAACGTAGTCATCCCTTGTGTAAGAAGCGTTGCGTTTGGTGAGTTCCTTAATAGTTATACGATTTTGCTTTGCAATATCGCTGGATTCCGAACGGGATATATAATGTTTGTCTTGTGTTTTTTTCATAGTTATCTCCTTGATTTCGGGTCAAAAGCGTCGCGGAGTCCGTCGCCTATGAAGTTGAACGCCAAAACCGCCAAAACAATACATACACCGGGGGCGATCCACAAGTTGGGATAAAGGTTCAAAACTGTTTGATTGGTTGCAGAGTTAATCATATTGCCCCAAGTAGCATATACGGGGGAAATACCTATACCTAAGTAACCCAACGTTGCTTCGGTAAGAATTACGCTGCCCAGTCCCAACGTCATAGAAACAATAAGTTGGGGCATTACGTTAGGAACCAAGTGTTTAATAATCTTGTGGGATACGGGAAGTCCGCTTGCTTCGGCACTGAGCATAAACTCCTGTTCACGCAGGGACAAAATTTGTCCGCGGACAAGACGTGCTGTACCTGCCCAGCCGAACAACGTCAGCATTGCCATCATTATGTACAATTTAGCCGAGCCGTCGATTTCCTGCGCTTCCAAAGATACGCCGATAATCATAAGTATCGGGAAATTAGGTACGCAGTTGAATATGTCGACTATACGCATGATAAGGTTGTCAACCCAACCGCCGAAGTAACCTGCAATTCCGCCTAAAATAATACCGATAATCGTTTCCAGTATTACTACGACAAAACCTACGGTAAGGGAAATACGTCCGCCGTACATCAAACGTGAAAATACGTCGAAACCTTTGTCATCAGTACCCAGCCAATGTGTTGCAGACGGAGCCTTGTAGTTAGTACGGTAAAAATACTCTACTACGTAAACAGTGTGTATTGTTCCGTCCTCCCCTTCAACTTCGATAGGGTTAACGCGCGTTTCCACTACGGGGTTCGAATCGTCCTGTTCCTGTTCGCCCCAAACAAAGGGCAAAAATTTGAATAACGGGAACAAAAATGAAAACAAAAACAGTACAAGCAGTATTATTAAACCTGCCATTGACAGTTTAGAACGGAAAAACCGTTTTAAAACCATACGGGTAGGACTGATGGTACGGTCGGTTGCTTCTTCTATACTGAGTTCTTCGTCTTCGGTTACTTCCGCCACCGTAGTAGTTACCGATTCTTCTTGGATTTCGGTTTGTTCGAAAATTTCATCTTTTTTAGACTTCATAATTCACCTCAACCTCCAAGTTTTACGCGCGGATCTACTACCGCATACATCAAGTCGCTAAGCAATGTGCCCAGAACCGTAAGAATTGCCATAAACATATTGTAGCCCATAATAAAGGGAATGTCCTTTGCTACCAAAGCGTCGTAAGCAAGTTTACCGATACCGGGGATAGAGAAAACCGTTTCGGTAATCATTGCGCCGCTGAACAAGCTAGGCAAAATACCTGCAAGCATTGTAACCAAGGGAATCATTGTATTGCGGAATGCGTGCTTGTACACTACCGTATGTTCGGACACGCCTTTTGCGCGCGCTGTACGGATGTAGTCGGCATTTAACACTTCCAACGTATTTGTACGCGTGTAACGCATAAGTCCGCCGATAGACAAAATGACAAGCACTATCATAGGCAAGACTAAGTGCCATGCTTGGTTGATAAAGCGCGTAAACCAACTTGCGTCAACAGGTAACGAACCCGACACAAGACCGCCTACTTCAAACCAACCGAGTTCAACTGCAAACAAACGTATAAATAGGTTTGCAAGGAAGAATGTGGGCAAACTTATACCTATCATAGCAAATACCGTTACGGTATAGTCAATAACACCGTATTGGTTTGTAGCAGCCTTTATGCCCAAAGGAATGGCTATTGCAAACTGCAATATAGTTGCAACAAAGGATATGACAAAAGATATGCCCATATTTTGAACAATTACTTGGGATACAGGCTTGCCGTACTTAAACGATACGCCCAAGTCGCCCTTAAACATATTGCCCAACCATTCGAAATAGCTGGCAAATATTGCGCCTGCTTTATTCCAAAAACTTGCTTCGCTGTATGTAATTTGAATGTTGACTTTTTTACCGTTACTTACAAATGTGTTAACATTAGTAATTTTGTCCGTTTTTTCATCGTGCTTAAAAGTACCGTAAGTAACCGTTATAGAACCGTCGGCATTAACAGCATACATACCTTCTTCAACGCGTTCCAACTTTTCGACAATTTTAATGTCGGCGTTTTCGTCCTTTTTATCGTCTTCACCGTCGGTTTCGGACGAATCGATTTGTGACATTAACACTTCGTACACTTCGTACGAATTGTCTGCGTTAAGATAAAGACGCAAATTTTTGTCGCCGTTGATTGAATTGAAACTGGAACCTGTAGCCTTTTGGTCGCTGCTGATACCGATTTTCATACCCTTGTACCAATCGGAGTAAGTTTTAATTTTTATTTCGTCGGTCGAATCGGGATTGTTGATATATTCGTCAACGTGTTCCTTGTCCAAAACTTTGGCATTTTTACGGAAAGATACTCCCGCAACTTGACTTCCTTCGGGAGCAAGAGCGGTCAAGTATGCTTCGGGCATAGAAAGTCCGTACAACTCCTTTATTCTGTCAACGTCGTCTTGGCTGATTGTGCCTTGCTGTATTTGCGCCGAATACTTGTCGTCGATGTAGTCGGTAGGCATCATACGGGACAAACCGAAAATGATTACCGACACGCCTAACAGTATTAATACCGCAAGCAGCAGACGTTTTATTACGTATTTTAACGTTTTCACTGTAACCTACCTTTACAAGGAAAGACAAGCGGGCTATGCCGCTGTCTTATATTTCCTTGTAGTGTTGTGTGGAATTATTGAATGTAGTTAAGTTCCCAAATACGGCTGATTAATCCGTTGTAAGGGCTGAGTTCGGTTTTCGGAGTCATAGTGTCGCGGTCAAGAATTTTGCCGTTAAAAGCCGTCAAGTCGAAACGTTGATATGTTGGCAATTCTACTGCAAATTCCATAACCAAATCCAATGCGTCGGAATATATATCCTTACGTTCGGACTCGTCATTGGTCTCTCTGCCTTGTTCGATAAGCAAACTTAAATCTTCCATTATGCCTTGTTCGAAACTGTACAGCCTGGGGTTAGCTTTAATTTGCGGATAGCCCCAGTTGTTTACCGATGATGCACTACTGTCCTTGTGGTATACTTGGTACATATCGGGGTCGATTGTAGACGACCAAGCTGCCGCCCAAACAGCTAATTTACCTGCCGACAAATCGGACAACGCCGATTGCGCCGTAACGACTTTTACGTCAAAACCGTGGTCGTTAAGCAGGTTTTGAGCAGTAATAAACATTGCATAAGCGGGGTGGTCGGTAGACGAACCTGCAATTGTAAACTTGTATCTGAGTTCGTGGTCGCTGCCGTCAGCCAAAACCTTGTGGTATATATTGTTGCGCTTTTCGTAACCGGCACTTTCGAGTAGCTTTTCGATTTCGATACCCGTACGGTCATATTCGTAAGATACTGTTTGAGATTGACCGTTTTTATCGGTGTAAGTTGTGGAATATACCGTTGCTCCATCGGGGAAAGCCCAGTTTGCCATGGACATAGGACGGTTGATTATTTCACAAAGGTCTTGATAATAGTTATCCTTAATAAGCGCCCTGTTCATTGCTTTAATTATAGCGCGGCGTACTGCAACATCGGGAATAAAACGGGGGTTAATACCTACATAACCGTAACCGGAAGTCATAACTTCTTCGTGTTCGATGCCCCTACTATTGAGCCAGTCGATATTTTCAGGAGTAGCGCTAGGATCGCCTATATCAATATCCTTATTGCCTATTGCGTTAAGAATTTGATCGCTTTCGACGATTTTATAACGGAAGTACTTGATTTTTGCATTCTTGCTTGTATCGTCGCCGAACAAGGTGTAGAAATACGGATTGCGTTCGTAATAAACTATGTTGTCGCTTTTGAATTCGCTGCCGTTTTTGGCTACTCCGCCGTTTACGGTAGAAGCCATATAGACGCCCGCACCAACAGGCAAACCGACTTTATCCGAAGCATTGATTACTTCGTCAAAAAATTTTTTGCTTGAAAATTTAAATCCGAAATTACCTTCCTTTGCGTCAAAAGAAGTAATATAATTTACACCTTCGAACGTACCCGAATAGTAATGCATGGGAGCTATGTTGAAACTGAAATTCCAAATAGCTTTAGGGTCGATATTGTTGATACGTATATTCAAAACATCGTGGGGTTCGCCCAAGTTGTTACCTGAAAAATCCTTAGTTACTTTTTCAAGTTCGTAAGCACTGGAAGTGATACCCGTTATTGTTTTAATGGGATGGTCGCCTTCGCCGAATTGTTCGGACTTTAAGTCAGCAATTATTTTACTGAGCAAATCGTTTGCGGTAACCCACGAAGTAACTACCGACGAAAAACGGTTTGCAGTAATATCGCTTAAAAGGTTTTTAATGGTTGCAATATCTTCGGTATCGAATACGGTTTCGACATATTCGCCCTTTTCAGTATTTATGGCAATGGGGAAATATACTTCGTAAACAGCATTGATTGCCCAATTACGTATATCGTCATCAGTTCCTTCAAGGTTATAAAATTCCAAATATTCATCAAGTTCCGCTTTTTGTTGAGCGATTATTTCAGTATCAACCTTTCTGTTTCCAGTCACCGGATCTTTTATGTATTTACCCGCGGCATCTTTTTGATAGAAGTCAATACCACCGTCTTGTGCCAAGAAAACCTGCCATTTTTCGGTAAAGCCTTCGTCTTTGTATGTTTCGACGCTAGCGTTATTCCAGTCTGTTTCAAGTTCCTTGCGGAAGTTTTTGCCTGCAAATACAATGCTTTCCCAAAAAGATAAAATATCTGCATCTGTATAAGACTCGGGATCGGGAGGTTGAGCACCGCCTACGGGAGGATTGTAAATACCGAAAGCGCGCACAAAATCAACAAGTTCGGTAATGCGTTGAGCAGCATTACGGATAAATCTGTCTTCCGCTGCGGAAGCGTCTTCGGCGCTAGCGTCGGGATCTTGTTGACGGTATGCTTGCAAACCTACGATATCCGTCGAATAAATTGTAGACGAACCTGTATAGACGGGATCGAGATAAACATACAAATTGAAAAGTATATCCTTAATAGTCAGCGGTTGTCCGTCCGAAAATTTAATACCGTTTTTAATAATAAATGTATAATCGGTATATTTTCCGTCATCGGTTTGTTCGATTTTGCAATCTTTAACAGCAACGGGTTCATCATCGCCCCACTTGGGTTGTCCGTCCTTAGTAGACGTCAACATACCTATTTGAGTCATTCCGATAATGGACGAGTCCATTGCAGACGTCGAGAAAAACGGGTTAAACAGTCCGTCGGGATTTTGAATACTCATAGTGAGCGGACGTGTTTCAGGGTTTTCACCCGTACCGGGATTAGTCCCCGGATCCGTTCCCGGATCGGGATTGGGATTGGGATCTACGCATGCTACAAATGCAAACAACGACACACAAAGTACTATCGTCATTAACAATGCAGTAAATCTTTTAAATTTTGTCATGATATACTCCTTTACTTAATATCTAAATTATAAAAATATTCCTTACGATAATGCAACTATCTCATTTTTAACGGTTAATTGCGACGGATCGAAACATTCGTATGTTTGAGCCGATGTGATGTAATAGCCGTAGGTATCTATAACGTAATTGGTGCTTCCCTTATAATTAAGCGTACAATTTGTAATTGTTACATTATTTAATTGCGCACCGTTGGCAATATCGGTTGCAAACAGCGATATGCGCAAATCGGGACTGTCCGTACCGCTTACATCGACGGCAAAAGTTAAGTTTTCAAATGTTATGTCATTAATTTCCGCATCGGGACCGAGATTACCGAAAAACGAAAAGTCTTTTTCCTTGGTTGCTCTGTTATAAGTAGCGGATATATTTATATTTTTAAGCACGCAGCCGTGTCCGTAAATTTTGCCGTTGTATCCCAAATTAAACTGTCCGTCGCGGAACAAAGTATCCGCAAAATCAAGTTCACCCTTAGGTACGTCTATAAACATATTATGTTTACGAGACAAAGCAGATCTAAACGACGCCACGCTTGTTACAATATCCCAATCGCCTTCCAAAAGCAATGCATAACACACTTCGTCGTCTTCGGTAAAAGTATAAGGGAACTGGAATTTGGTTGTATAAGTCTCGTCGGTGTAGTAATCAATAAACGTGAAACCGTCTTTTTGCGGTTTGTTTTTATCCGATACGGGTTTATTGTATACTTCGCCGGGAAGTTTAGTTACCACAAGGTCGTTACCGCCTTCCACCTTTATTGTAAGCGTGGGGTTTTTGTGGAAATTAGCATACAAAGTCATATTGCCTTTTACTACGTCTTTTTTAAAGTCCCATTGCTTATCCAACACGATATTGCCGTCGGCATCCTTAACGGGGTTACCTTTGTCGTCCAAAACCGCCGTATACCAACCTTTATTGTAAAAGTTGTTGACAGTTATAAACTTGAATTTGTCGTTATCACCCGGCGCTATAAGCTTGTCGCCGTCGTTTACGCCCAAGTATTGGTCTTTACAGTTTGTTGCAACCCCAAGGTTATCTACGTTGTAGTTGAATGTGACCAGATAGTCGTACTCGTACTGCACGCCCCCGATATTGCACCCCACTAGGAGTGCAATCGAGAGAGCGCATAACGCTATCATACATAATAACAGTATAATTTTAGTTTTTTTCATAGTTACAGTACCTTTTAACTATTCCGCTTTGTTAGTTTTGTCGTCAGTTTGTTCTTCAACAACGGTTGACGAGTTTACAGCTGCAAGTTTCTTTTTACGGAGCAACAATACTACTAGTACTGCTACGCCTGCTAACACTACTGCGCCGCCGACAGACAGTCCTACTACAAGACCGACATTCGTCGTTTGTTCGGTATTGCCGTTTACTTGTTCCCATACGGCAACTAATGTTAAATCATCGGTTACAGCCGTATTAAAGTCGTACGCTGTCGTTTCGCCTTGTTTAGCCCAATACTTAAACGTATAACCTTCACGCTTAGGACTTTGCGGAGCGGAAACTTTGTCGCCGTCGTTTACTTGTACGGTCGAGTTCGTCACGCCTTCGCCTGTAAACGTTACTGTATGCTTAACAGGTTCGGGTACGGGTTTAGCAGATACTTGAATTTGCAGTATCAAACTCTTTCCGCCGTAAGAAATACTTACGCTTGTGTCGTTGACGCCAAGTTCATCTGTTTTGTCCAATTCGTAGGTTTCGGGAGTCAATTCCACCAACGAACCGTCTTCGTAAACAGCCACAATGCTCATATCTTGAGGATCGAACTTTTCGCCTTCGATATAGCTTGTTTTGTAGAAACCTTGACGAGTCAATTCCTTCAAAGCAACGGGTTGACCTAATTCCGCTTTGATATCGCGGACTGCTTTTTCACTGGCAAGTAGTTTAGAATACTCAGTGACGAGTGCTTTTTGTCCGTCGTTAGTAATTAAACCGTACGCGTTACGGGCAATCTGCAATGAATTTTTAGAAATTTCGTTAAGTTTTTCAAGTTTAGCGTCCTTGCCGGAAATTCCGTCAACTAACGCTTTAATTTCCGCAGCGCTTGGAATTGCACTTATTGCATTGATTGCGTTATATGTTATACGTTCGGCAGCATAAGCCGACAATGTGGTATTTTTGTCACTGAAATACGCTTTCCAAATAGGATTGTCGTATCCGATGCCGTTTTCAGGACGGGTGATTTTGTAATTGTACGTAGGTGCGGTATATGTCAATCCGCTGACGTCTTCGCCTTCTTCCTTCAACCACTTGATTTGTCCCTTTACGTGGTCTTCTTCGGTGATGTATGCTGCGTAGTTACCGAAGTTTGCGTAGTAAACCGTACTGAATATGCTTAGATAGTTAGAGAACACCAAGTCGCGCTCGTTAATCATTTGCTGAGTAACGCTGTATACGGATTCCAAAATCGGCGCTTCAACCGCTTTAAAGACGTATTCGCGAATGACGCTACCGCTCTTGTCGTCATTGTAGAACGCATTTGCGCCAATGGACTTCAACGAAACGGGGAACGTTACTTTTTCCAATGTTTTGTTGCCATAGAAGGCGTAATCGCCAAGACGTACAGTACCTTCCAAAACGGTGTATTCCTTATCAGTTTTGCCCGAAGGATAATGAACAAGCACGTATTCGTTACTGTTGCCGTCCTTATCCTTATTAACCTTTGCGTAAAGCACGCCGTCTTCGGCGAAGAAAGTTTTGTTACCTTGTTCAACCGTAAACGCTGTAAGCGTATCGATATTCATAAACGCGCCGCCGGCAAGAGCCAAAGCCTTTTTGCCTAATACTTGTTCGTTTTCGCCCGCGTTGTTATCTTGGAAGAACGTTTGGTTATACATATACGTATCGAACGAAGCGGGTATATTTACCGTTTTGATATTTGTTTCGGCAAAGGCGAAACTGTCAATCGATACGATGTCGGACAACGTTAATGTTTCGATTCCGCTTCCTTCGAAGGCACTACCGCCTATTTCCTTTGCGGACGCAAGATTAGCTTCCTTTAACGATTGAGTAAAGGCAAACGCTGCAAGACCGATTGTTTCGATTGTAGACAAATCGACGTTTGCAAGTTTGTCGCAACCCATAAATGCTTGTTCGCCAACGGCTTTTACGCCTTCGAGATTGATAGACGTCAATTCCGAACGACCCAAGAAAGCAAATTCGCCGATAGTTTTAATTGAACTCGGAAGAATGACTTCGGTAAGATGTCCCGTACCCGAACCAAGCGCAAGGAAGTATGTTCCTATAACGGTTGCGCCGTCTAACAATTCGACGCTTTGAATACTGGAATTACCTACCAAACTTGTTTCGCCGGTTATAGCATTGCGTTGGATATCAAGGAAGATACCGTCGCCCATACTTGTTACAGGACCTAAAACCACTTTAATCAAACTGCGCATAGCAATGAACGCATATTCGTCGAGCGTCGTTGCCTTGGGCGCTTCGATTGCGGTAATTTTTGTTCCTGCAAATACGTAACTGCCAAATACTTCGACATTGGGAAGGTTGAAAGTTCCGCTAAGTTTACTACAATCCATAAAGGCACCGAAACGGATTTCCTTTAAACTGTCGGGCAAGGTTATCTGCGTTAAAGCAATACATCCGCTAAATGCGTTTTCCCCTATAATTTCCAACTGCGAACCGTTTTCGAACAACACAGTTGCAAGTCGATCGCACTCGCAGAACAATCCTTCGGGAATCGTCTTCCAGTTGGCGGGGATTGTCACGGATACAAGTCCCGTTCCCGCAAAGGCGTAAGCCCCTACCTTTTGGTATCTACTTAAATCGATGCTAGTAAGCAGTTTGTTATCTGCAAATGCGCTTGCACCGATATATTTTACGGTTGCAGGAATGTTGGAGTCGTTAACTTCCGCAAGAACAGGAACGAGTACAAGGGTTTGCATATCCTTACTGTACAGCACTCCGTCAACCGACGCATAGTATGCGTTTGCCGAATCGATGTTTATTGCGGAAAGGACTTCGCACGCGCTGAAAGGCGAAAGTATGTCGCCGACGATGTGCGTATCCTTAGACAAATTAACCGTTGCAAGTTTTTTACAGCCGCTGAATACATCGGCGCCTAACGTATAATCGCCGTCAGGCAATGTAATTTGCGTAAGATTTGCGCAGTTAGCAAACGCGGCGTCGCCGATAGATTTTACTTTAAGTCCTTCGGCAAAACTAACATTTGTAAGGTTTGTACAACCTTCAAACACGCCGTAAGGCAAAACGGGAGTGTTGATTACTACATTGTTGAGACTTACGCAACCTTTGAACATACTGCGTCCAAGCTGCGTTTGAGCGGACATTGTTACCGTTGCCAAATTTGTGCAATTAGCAAACACTTCCGAACTTGCAATGCGCAAACCGCTGATGTCCAAACTTGTTAAACTTGTACAACCATAGAACGCACGATTTCCGACAGTTGTTAAGCGGTCGATGTTAACTATTTCGTTCAAAGACGTACAACCGCTGAACGCACCGTTGCCGACTGTCAGAGAGCCGACGGTTTCTTCGTGGTCAACCTTGTTTTCAAAATGTTTTAACGTAATCTTTTTAAGATTTTTACAATCCTTAAAAGCATCGTTTAAAATAACCAAACAAGAAGCGGGAATAACAACTTCTTCAAGATTGTCGCAACCGACAAACGCATTTTCGGGAATTTCCGTCAAGGTATCGGGAAGAATTACTTTTTTGACAATTTTGTTATCTTGGAAGCATTCTTCATCCAAGTACATTATATTAAGTTCACCCGGTATGTCGGCAATTTCGCCACCGTAGTACTTGTACAGACGGTAGTTGCGGATTTCGTAGTCGCTGCTTACCACCACTTGAACGCGGACGTCGATTGTGGGGTTTTTAACGGAAGTAGCGGATATCCAAGCGGTACCCGTAGCGTGAGTTGACACAACGCCGTTTTCGTCGACGGTTGCAACGCGGGCATTGTTTGTATCCCACTTCAATTCCACATCGCCGTAGTACCAAGGATTAACTTGTACGTTTAGTTTTGTTTGAGTATTGTTGTTAAGCGGTAATGACATTCCTACCGCCGAAACATAGTTATCGCCGTTAAATACGGGTAAAAATTCGATTGATCTGAGTCGCGGTTCGGACTGTTTTTCGCCGCGGACGGTCACGTTGATTTTAGCGACGATTCTGTCGTTGGAAATGAGTTTCAACACTGCGTTATTCGTCAATTCCGAACCTGCAAATATTTCGCTTTCATACGCTTTAACCGTATCGCTGTTATCCACTTGCCAATACAACTTGTGGTTTACTGCGCCGTCGGGAGCAACAGAAGTTTGAGTGAGTTTGTAAAGTTCGTTGGGAGCCAATGTCAAACGGTACGCTTGGTAAGAATAAGCATTTTCGCCGCTGCCAACCGTTTCGACACGACTTTTTGTAAGACGTCCGTCTTCCTCGAACAATACTTCGGTAGGATAGTTAACCGCTTCGTCCAAAGTTACCCTGTAAAGAGAATGGTTCATAGCATAGTCCATAGGATACAGGAACATTTTGCCTTGTTTTACGTAATCTTCGTAGTAGTCGGTAATTTCGAACGATACGGTAGTTACTTCATTCTTTTGAGAGTAAATGGGGATAGGGTATCTTGTCATCGAATATAGCGTGTTGTCTTGTATGAAGCAAGGCATAAGCGCCATTGAATACTGATTGTCGAACACGTCTACATCCATATAGATGCGGTATTTAGTTTCTCTGTTTTCGGTGTAAGGCTCGAAACGCACGCGGTAATCGGTGATTGTGGGCGCTTCGTAGTCAACGGTAAATTTAAAACTGAAAGAATTTTTGTTAGGCGTAACAAGTTCGTCTTTACCGTCGCGCTTCCAGTCCAAACGTCCCGTTAAATTCAATTCGTATTGAGTGTTGTTGTTCCAATCCCACTCAAACGGACGTACGCCCAACGTTACCGGGGAACCGTAATTTCCGCCGCCGCCTGCGTAGGACTTACGTTGGTTGTAAACCGTATTTTCAAACACGATTTCGCCCGTTACGGTATCTCTAATAGATATATCCATTTCCTTAGCACCGCGCAAAAGTCCCGCGTACACGCCGTAAAACTCGTTTATTGCCCTAATCGGAGCATAATCGCCGTTAAAGATGGACAGCGCAGCGCGCTCCTCCGTAGTGTTAATTGCTACGTCGGTTTCTTCCATATTGTAAATGTAGGAACCTAACGGAATAATGTAAGTATCTTCGTACAAACCCAAAGGAGTCGTTGCCGAAGCAGTAGGATGAATTTTGTCATCAAATTCAATCGAACTGTCGTTTTCGTTTTCGGAAATTTCAAATACAGTATAGTCGAACAAAGGAGCGTCAGCCCAGTCGCCGTAAAATGCCAAGTACGGAACGCCGATGTCGCAAATTTCCTTGCTGTCTTCGTCCAAACCTTCTTCAAAGCGGACAAAACCTTCAACGTACATACCGTTTTTAAAACTGTCTTCAATGTACTTACGTCCCGCATCACCCAACGTCAAAACAACTTTGACATTTACCGATGACGCTTTGGGAACGGTCACTCTACCGTCAGTTAACGTACCTTCGACATACACTTTTACGTCGGTGTCGTCAAGCATATGGGCTTTTTCCGCCACTGTACGTCCGTCGACAGCCAACGTTTCGGTCATATTGTAAACGTGCGGCGTATAGGAAATTGCTTTGTCGTTAGATACGTTATGGATAGTAAATTCCATTTCGTATATGCCTGTACGTTTGGGGTCGTCAAGCAATTCTATCTTGGTTTTAGGCGAATTGCCTACCGTAATGTAACCTAATGTTTCCAACGCCGATTTAAGACTGCCTAAGCCCGCGCCTTGTTTACGGGGCGAATACGGATTGCCTTCGTCGTTGTTTACCATTGTTGTGGTACTCATCAGCATTTGGTATACGCGCGCGTTAAGTTCGGCACCCGTAAGCGAATACGTTTCGCGTACGTGTTGACGCATCAACGCAACCATACCTGCCATATTGGGGGAAGCCATCGAAGTACCGGACAATTGGTCGTAACCGCCGGCAATTGCCGACAATATTTTTCCGCCGTAGGCAGTAATTTCCGGTTTTAACCGCAAACTGGGAGTAGGTCCCCAGGACGAGAATTCCGACATAAACGGACCTGCCGTATAGTCCTTGGATATAGTAACAGTACCTTTACTGCTTACAGCGTTGTTAACCAAGTTAGTACCTGCTTCCAACCCTATGGAACAAGCGGGGATAGGATTGACAAGATCGCCAAGCGACATACGGATTGTACCCGACAAGTTGTTGTAAATTATGCACGCCACAGCGCCGTTGTCCATTGCGTACTGAACCTTGTCGGCAAAGCTTATGTCGCCGCGCTTTACCAACGCAATTGTCGGCGTTGACTTTAATTGACGGCGAATTGACGACGTATAATTCATCAGGTTTCCTACGCCGCCGATAACCACATAGGGAACTTCTAGCGGTTTGTTGCGATCCAACGTTGTTTTGTTGGCTTTTTCCACCGCTTTATACAAATTTTCAATAAAGTCCAATTCATTGCCGTAAGCGTCGGACGAATTGGTAATAAATGCAACGCTTTCCTTAGAACCGGAATTGCCTACGATATAAGGCGCTTTTTGTCCTTCGATTGACGCTACGGACAAAGACGCTTCGTAAGAAGAAGGCGAACCGACCGTACCGCTGTCGGGGTTAGAAGCAAGGTTTGTTCCGTTACCGCCGCCGTAACCGCTACTGTATTCGTTGCCTGCTGCTACAATTAAACTTATACCAAGGTCTTGAATGTCGTTGTAGACACGTGTAACGTAATTGTCGCTGAGTTCATCCGAAAAACCGCCGGTAGAACCCAAACTCATATTAATTACGTCGACACCTAATTTTGCGCAGTCGTCTATTGCGTGCAAAATACCTATGCTATCGGCGCCGCCGAGCATTTCACTGTCCAAATTGTCGGTAAATACCTTCATTATGGCAAGTTGCGCATTGGGAGCTACGCCTATAAACGTGTTGCCTTTGTCGTCGACAACTTTGTTTTCGTCCTTACCTGCAATGATACCTGCTACGTGAGTGCCGTGGTTAGAGTACGACGGATAAACGTCGTTGTCGTCGTCGGCGTAGTCGAATGCGTAAACCACCTTGTCGTTTACGTAAACGTCGTCAACCGAAAAACCTATACTTTGACTGTACAAAGGCGCACCACCGTTAAACTTAGCGGCAATTTTGCTGTGGTTCCAGTAAACGGGATCGGTAGTATCGGGCATTACTTGGAATGCGGAATGGGTATAATCCAAACCTGTATCCAAAACAGCCACCAACATTCCGTCGCCTTGATAGTCCACATCGCTACTATCGTAAACGCCTGTGGAATAAACGGGCGTATAGTTTGTTACGGGATCGATAGTTTGCGGGATAGAGTAAACTTCGTTGCGGTAAACTTGCTTTACGCCTTCGACGCTGCCCAGTTTGTAGAAGTCGGCAGTTTTAATGCGCAATGCAATAGCGTTACTGACAGATGTGTACGCACCTCTGTAAGTATATTCGATACCGCTTTTTTGCAAAGCGGAAATTACTTTATTTTGCTGATTTGTAAGCGTTTTAAGATACTTGACCGCACGATCGGACGAAGCAAAACTTGCAAAAGTTTCGGTTTTGTCGTAAATATCGTACAAGCCTTTACCGCCCAAGTCGACGATAACGCTCATTTCCGTTTGAGCAGAATCGAGTTTTAATACGGAATCGTTTAAATTGGCATTTTTAAGGTTGCTTACGTCGTACTGTCCCGTTACGTTTTCCAACTTGGCGGAAGGGGCTTGAAGATTGTTAGAGCCGTTAACCGCGCCGTTTAAAGAACAACCTATCGAAGTTGCGCCCATTACACATGCCATACATATGCAACACAGCGTTAATATCCATTTTTTACGAATATGCATTTTAAAAAATCTCCTTTAAAACCAAAAAACTAGGACAACCACAAATACATCAGCAATGCCACCAGCCCGAAAGCCAACAACACTACCAGCAAACGCGGCAACATTATACAGAAAAACGCCTTGACTATAGCTCGGCGTTCCTTTTTAGTAACTTCGACGCCGTTCGCCTTGTCTTTGCGACCGCCTCTGCCAAACGGGGATTGAACTCCGTCCATCGGGGCTATAACGCGACCGTCATCCCAGTCGTCCTTTTTACGTTTCTTGCTAGTCATACGCATAATATTTTAACACATACAATGTAAAATGGCAAATAAATAACGTTATAAAGCCATATTTAGAACCTATAAAACAGCAATTTTTTAAAAAAATTTACATATATTGACATTTATATATCACCCTTGAATAATACATATATATAAATATATAATATATAATGCGGAATTGCGGTGACGTTTAGTTTAATTGTGCGGCTGCGCCTAGATGTCTCGGCTACGCTCGACATGACATAGTAGATAATGCGTAATGCGCAATTGTGGTTAGTTTTAATCAAACTGGATTGCTTCGCTTCGCTCGCAAAGACGACAAGGTATATGAATACACCTTAGTATGTCATCTCGACCAAGGCACTTGTGCCGCGTGGAGAGATCTAGCGCAGCGCAATGCGTAATGTTGGTGACGTTAATCCACTAAGTGTTGCAAATTAATAGTGTGCCACTTTTTTGTCCTTAGACGAGCAACGCAGTTGCGAACGCCAATGTTTATGGCGCAAAGCGACAATAAACATTATGTTAAGAGAGCGTAAGCGAATCGAAACATCTAGGAACACCGTATGTACAATTATATGTTGGTTCCTAGATCCTTCGACTACGCCTACGGCGCCGCTCAGGATGACATATGTTTTAATGCGGAATGCGGAATGCGGAATTATGGTTGAGTTGAATTTAATTGTGCGGTGGGCAAGAGTCTGCCCACCCTACAACCGCTCCTCGCAAAGACGGTAAATGCGGAAGTGCGGTTAACGGGAATTTAGGAAAAGCAAACACATACAAAAAAGCCCCACCGCAAGGGTGAGACTTTTTTTAATTTTTAGTTTAGTTGTGATTAAACTTGTTTGGTAAAATCGTGAGTGCCAAAATCTTCCGGATCGCCAATTAGGTGCAATTTGTCATTTGCAATCGTACCTTCGAACGACTGTGAGTTAAAAGTAAATGTAACTTTTTCGCCTGTGATCGAGTAATCAACCGTAGCAGATGTACTTCCGTTATTAACAAGCACTTTGCCTTGACCGTCAAAATTCAACGACCAATCGCCAAAAGTCCAGGTACCTGCAAATGCGTCAAGTTCGGGTTCGTTACCGCCGGATTGAGCGGGAGTAAATGTTACATTAGAAACAGAAATAGATGTACCGTCTTGCTCCAATTCAATTGAAGGACTAGCGCCACCGACAACAAACACGAAGTCGTATTCACCGCCATACGTCCACTTTATTCTATTTTCACCATTAGCGGTCCATATGCTACTTTGCGCTTCACTGTCATACTTTACTGTTCCGTTGGCTTCCAACACTATAGTGTGTTCACCGCCAAAGAATGTTGCAGTCCAAGTACCTACACAGTTGTGAGCGGGTTTATCGGGTTCTTCGGGTTTCTCGGCAGAATTGAATGTTGTTGTCGAAATTAGTTCGCCGTCTGCATTTTCGTAACCTTTACGGACTTCACAGACAAGTTTGCCGTCTGCAATACGGAAGTAACTGGTTTGCGATTCCGAACTCCATTTTCCGTTATGGAAATACAACAATGTGCCATTCCAGTTTGAAGAAGCAGAATTGGGCATACCGTCAACTATAATAGAAATAGGATCGATACTAATTTCTATGGTTGCCCCATCTTCGCTAGTCCAAAAACCGTTATGTTCGCCTAAAAATTCGTTAATTTTAGAATCTATCGTGCAATCACGCTTTACATAGGCGCTGTTACCCGTCAACAAAACTTCACCATTTTGCTCAATAGTATAGGTTCCTTTGCAACTAACATCGCCCGTAATTATAACAGATGTTTGATCGACAGTGTACAAGCCGTAGTACAAAGTACCATACGAGTCATAAATAACACCGCCAAAACCGTCCAACGTTATTGTATTCGAACCCTTAATATAATCGCCTTGAACTGCATCTGCAGTGAGAACAGTTGTAGATTTGTCTGCATTAATGCGGAAAGCTTTGTCGCCGATTACTATAACGTTTTTGATTACTGTATGATATTTTTGATCGGTAGCTTCACCTATGCTTGCACCGCCAAAGCCGTCAAGGATAATTGTTTCGTCACCAACAGTATATGTACCTTTTTCCGCACCTGCATAGACGAACTTAGTACTGCTTATAATTTTAATTTCCACAGTTTTGCCGTCTAAATCGATAATCAATACGTTGTTTTGAGCAAGTTCGCCGCTAGTAATAGTAGCGTAACAATATTCTTGCTTTTCCAAATTACTAAATACGTATAATTTGCTACCGCTTACCGTATGAACATACAGATAATCGCTATCGCAATAATAGTATTCGGACACAGTGGAATCTTTAACCCACAGTCCCTTATAGGAATTTGTACCTTTGTTTTCGGGGTCTAAAACTACTATATTGCCTTTTTCGTCAAAGTTCAAAGGTAATGTAATAATGCTTCCTGTATCGGAAGTTTTGTAAATAACATTCCAATCATTGCCGTTTTGAACAATTCGTCCGTACCAAATATTACTATTGTAAGACGTTAATACACCGCCATCTACAACAGTCAAAACGGAGGATCTGTCTTTTTTGTAACTTCCTGCAAAATCTACCGCTTCGCCTTTATTGAGAATGTGGGTATCGGTTACGTTAGATTCTTCAATACTATCGTAATAAGTATCGGTCAAAATCATTTTGTCGCCTATTACGACTAGACTATATGTGTGTTTTGAACTAAACGAACCTTCGGTAAACGTTACAGTACCGTCAACGCATTCACAAACTTTATCCTTAACTTTGGTATTTAAAGAAACTATTTTTGCTTGACTGCTGTTAACGTCAAAAACGACTTTTATTGCTTCTTCGTCATTATACCATGCGCCGACGTAATCTTCTTTACCTGCAAACATTGCAGTAAAGGTTGCGTCTGCAGTAATTTTGGTTGTAGAAGTATACTTAGTTGTACCGTTGTACCAACCAAGGAACGTTTTACCGGCAGGAGCAAGTTCGGGGTCGGAAGGAGCGTCCTTTACAAGACCCGTTGTTTTGTCCGCCTTGCAAGTGACGGAACTTTGACCGTTAACAAACGTTACAATCCAACTGTTGGATTGGAATTTAGCGGTTACTGTGATATTTTCGGTAATTTCTGCGCCGATTTGAAGTTTTGTTTCGCCGTCGGCAAGATACCAACCCAGGAACGTGTCACCTTCGCTAGTAGGATCAGCGGGGAATTGCGCTTTAAGGATACTGTCGCCTTTTTCGAGTTCCACCGTTTTAACAACTTGCGTACCAACCTTGAAAGTCACCGTAACCGTTGACGGTTCGGGAGTAGTACTGCGCTTAGCAATTTCGTAGTCGTCCTCATCACTGCCAATCATTGTGAATGTTCCGTCGGCTTCGAGAGTAATACAATATTCAATACGTAAGCTACCGGTAGCGCCGTTATCAAAAGTAATTTGTTGTTTGCCGTCAACAACTTCAAGAGTAGCTTCGACAGGTTCATTTATATCCAATTTTGCAGTTAAAGTGTCACCATCCAAAGCGATTACAAGAACATACTCATACAGGCTATCGCAAAAATCGAATGTACCAATCCACGCTTCGTCGGGAATGACTTCGGGCGGAGTTACTTGCTTGTCGGTAAGTTTTGCAACTACTACGATGTTGCCTGTTATTGCTGTGTCGACCGTTACTTCCGTTTCGGTGTTTTCAATGAACCAACCTGCAAATTCCTTGTTTTCGGGAATATTTGTAAG
>CARAIG010000029.1 GCA_948938605.1 uncultured Eubacteriales bacterium | reverse complement strand
TCAACTGGACGAAAGAACGCCCGTTTTAAGTTTGTTAAAGGATGACGACAAGCAATATATGGCGGTAAAAGTTAATAACCGTTTGAGAGAGTTAACGTATGAATTGTGTTACGACGCTACGGTAGAACCGTTGACTTTAAATTCGACCGACGCCGTAAAAGTGTACGAAACCAGTATACGTTATTTAATAGTTTTGGCATTTCACAATTTGTATCCCGATTACAAAGTAAAGTTGAGCTATGCAATTTCGCGTTCGCTTATGGTAACGGTTATATCGCCCAAAGTGCCTATGGACAAAAAGATGCTTAATGCCGTAAGCGCCGAAATGAGACGTCTTGTGGAAGCGGATATTCCGTTTGAAAAGACGGTTTTGTCCAAGGAAGAAGCGAAAGAATATTTTTTAAGTCAAGGTCAAACCGACAAAGCGGAAACATTGGTGTACCGTCCCGACAAAATATGTCACTTTTATAAGTGCGGCGACTATCTCAACTATATGTACGGTTATATGACGCCGTCTACGGGATATTTGAAGTATTTTAATATGTTTATGTATGACGGTCATTTTATCGTACAGTATCCGCGACACGAAGCCAAGGGGCAAATTCCCGCGTTTAAGGACGAACCGACTTTTGCACGCGTATTGCAGCGCGCGCATAAATGGGCAAAGTTGTGCAACGCCGATATGATTGCCAAGATGAATAAACACGTCGAAAGCAGCAGCGCCGTAGATTTCATTAATATGAATGAAACGTTACACAACGGAATGTTGCACGAATTGGGCGGACTTATTGCTGCCGATATCGAAAATATCCGTCTTATTTGCATTGCAGGTCCGTCAAGTTCGGGCAAAACAACGTTTTCGAACAGGCTTAAAATAGAACTTATGTCCAGAGGTATCAATCCGCTGCGTATTTCGTTGGATATGTATTACAAGGACCAAAAGGACATTCCGCTTGATGAATTCGGCGAACCCGACTTCGAAGATATAAATGCTTTGGACGTAGCGTTATTTAACGAGCATATGCAAGCGTTAATAGACGGCGAAGAAGTCGAACTGCCTAATTACCAATTTGGGGCGGGGCGCGCAGGAAATGGCGAACGCATAAAAATCCCTTCCAATACGCCTATTATAATTGAAGGAATACACGCGCTCAACGACGAATTGTCCAGCAGTATACCTATGCACCAAAAGTACAAAATATATATTGCTCCGCAATTCCAAATCAACATCGATTACCACAACCCGATCAGTTATACAGATATACGTTTGTTGCGCAGGATTGTACGTGACAAAAAGTACCGCGGAGCATCTGCCGAAAGAACGCTGGAAATGTGGCCGAGTGTACGCCGCGGCGAGTTTAAGTGGATTTATCCTTACCAAGAAGGTTGCAATTACGTTTTCAATTCCGCTTTGACTTACGAATTGTGCGTACTTAAAAAATACGCTTTGCCTGCATTGCAGGAAGTCAAGTCGGACAGCCCTCATTACATTACTGCAAACAGACTGATTAAATTCCTTAAATACTTTAAGGAACTGGACGAAAAGTGGGTTCCTTGCAATTCGCTCTTGCGCGAATTTATCGGGGGGTCGTGTTTTTCGGAAGTGGACGAATAATTTTGAGAGCAAACAGGGGCGCATCTTGCGCCCTTTTTGCGTGTTACACGCTCGGTTAATTACAATCGTAGGGCGGGCGAACTGTTGCATATCGAATTGAATTAACATCACTGCAATTGTGACTTTTGAAATAAAAAATTGCCGAGAATTATCTCGGCAATTGGCATTTGCGTTTAAGTGGTTTAAATTTTCATTGTAAGAGAAATACGTTTCTTTTCAAGGTCGACGCCTAGTACTTTAACATCTACTACGTCGCCGACTTTTACGACTTCTAAGGGGTGCTTTACAAATTTTGTGGACGACAATTGGGATACGTGTACAAGTCCGTCTTGGTGTACGCCTATGTCTACAAACACGCCGAAGTCTATAACGTTACGGACAGTACCTTTAAGCAACATACCTTCTTTAAGGTCTTTCATTTCCAAAACGTCGCTTCTAAGTATCGGTTTGGGCATTTCGTCGCGGGGGTCTCTTGCGGGCTTTTCCAGTTCGGCAACGATATCCCGCAATGTAAGTTCGCCTATGCCCAACTTTTTGGCAAGTTCGTCGTAGTGCGTAATGGAACGCGACAGTCCTGCAAGGTTACCTATATTTGCGGAATCGATATGTTGCAGTTCCATTAATTTTTGCGTTGCTTCGTAACTTTCGGGGTGAACGCTAGTGGCGTCTAACGGATTGTCTCCGTCCGAAATACGCAAAAATCCGGCGCATTGTTCGTAGGCTTTTGCACCGAGTTTGTCAACTTTTAACAGCTGTTCGCGGTTTTTGAATTTACCGTTTTGTTCGCGGTAAGTTACAATGTTTTTAGCTATTGCGCTGTTAATGCCCGAAATGTAAGTAAGCAGCGGTGCCGACGCCGTATTAAGGTCTACGCCTACTTTATTTACGCAGTCTTCAACTACGCCGTTTAACGTTTCGCCCAATTTCTTTTGGTTCATATCGTGTTGGTATTGTCCTACGCCGATGGACTTGGGGTCGATTTTAACCAGTTCGGCAAGCGGGTCTTGAAGCCGTCTTGCAATGCTTGCGGCGCTACGTTGACCTACGTCGAAGTTAGGGAATTCCTCGGTAGCAAGTTTACTTGCCGAGTATACAGATGCGCCCGCTTCGTTTACGATAACGTATTGAACTGGTAAGCCCGTTTCGTGCAACATATCCACAATTACTTGTTCGCTCTCGCGCGAAGCGGTTCCGTTACCTAGCGATATTAACGTGATGTTGTATTTTTTAATTAATGTTTGAAGCGTTAACTTTGCTTTTGCAATTTTTTCGTCGTTGGTGGGAGCAGTGGGATAAATAACCGTAGTATCCAACACTTTGCCTGTTGCGTCTACAACGGCAAGTTTGCAACCTGTACGGAAAGCGGGGTCCCAACCCAAAACCACTTGTCCTACAATTGGCGGTTGCATAAGCAGTTGTTCCAAGTTTTTGCCGAATACCGCAATGGCGCCTTCTTCGGCTTTTTCGGTAAGTATATTGCGTATTTCGGTATCGATGCTGGGGGCAATCAAACGCTCGTAACTGTCGGTTAACGCAAGCGTTAACAATGGCGAAGTGTTGGGGTTGTCACGCGTGATGACGTGACGGGTAAGATAATCGCATATAAGTTCGACGGGCGCAATAACCTTTACGGTAAGTACTTTTTCCGCTTCGCCGCGGTTGACGGCCAATACCCTGTGACCTGCAATTTTGTTGATTTGTTCTTCGTATTGGTAGTAGTTGTCGTATACCGTTTTAACATCGGGCTTTTTTGCAACGGAGTTTATTTTGCCTAACTGATAGGTTAAGTCGCGGATTGCTTTGCGGTAGTCGGCGTTGTCGGATATTATTTCCGCAATTATGTCCAATGCGCCTTGCAATGCTTCCTTAACGGTTTTTACGCCCTTTTCGGGGTTAACGTATTCTTTGGCGAATTCGGTGGGCTTTTCTTGCGTTTCCTGCAACAAAATAATATTTGCAAGTCCTTCAAGTCCCTTTTCCTTAGCGATAGTGGCGCGCGTACGGCGTTTGGGACGGTACGGACGATATAAGTCGTCGACAGCCACTTGCGTTTCGGCATTTTCTATTTGAGTACGCAGTTCGTCGGTAAGTAAACCTTGCTCGTCTATACTTTTAAGTACTTGTTCCTTTTTTTCTTCCAGGTTACGTAAGTATGTTAAGCGTTCGAACAACTTGCGCAACTGTTCGTCGTTAAGTTGACCTGTTGCTTCCTTGCGGTAACGGGAAATAAAGGGAATGGTGTTGCCTTCGTCAATAAGGTTAACGGCGGCGTCTACTTGCCATTTTGCTACGTCTAATTCTTCGGTAATTTTTAAATTGATATCCATAAAAAATGCAATACTCCTACAATTTTAAATGTTTGTAAAAATATGTCGGATTGCCATTTCAGCAAAACCGAACGCACTAATTATACTAAAAACTTAAACTTTTTGCAATAAAAATTACAGTTTCTTTTTAGGCAAAAATTTGCGAAGTAAAAAGTGCGCGATGATAATTTTTTTTACGTTAATTCGGTTGATTTGAATTATATTTGACGGCGTAAATTTAAACTAAAAACGGCTGTCGGATTTGGCAGCCGTTTTGATAATACAGTTTTAGTAAATAAATATTTTCTTTTTCAAATACTCTTTAAGTTCGGCAACGGGTACGCGTTCCTGTTGCATTGTGTCGCGGTCGCGCACTGTTACGCAGTGGTCGACTTCGGTGTCGAAATCTACCGTTACGCAGTAGGGTGTACCTATTTCGTCTTGACGGCGGTAGCGTTTACCTATGCTTCCCGCTTCGTCGTAGTCGCAAGTAAATTCTTTAAGTAAATCGTTGTAAATTGCGGTTGCACTTTCACCCAACTTTTTGGACAAGGGAAGTATGCACGCTTTTACGGGCGCAAGTTCGGGGTGTAAGTGAAGTACTACGCGGGTGTCGTTTTCGCCGACGACTTCTTCGTCGTAAGCGTTGCTTAAAAATGCAAGGAAGGCTCTGTCTACGCCTAAACTCGGTTCGATAACGTAAGGTATGTACTTTTCGTTAGTTACGGGATCGGTGTAGTCAAGCGGTTGCCCCGACGTTTCTTGGTGACGGGTTAAGTCGTAGTCCGTCCTGTCGGCAATTCCCCACAGTTCGCCCCAACCGAACGGGAATTTAACTTCGAAGTCGGTTGTAGCCTTACTGTAAAAACACAGTTCGTCTTGGTCGTGGTCTCTTAGGCGTAAATTTTCTTCCTTCATACCAAGGTCAAGCAACCATTGTTTGCAAAAATTTTTCCAGTAGTTAAACCATTCGAGGTCGGTACCCGGCTTGCAGAAAAATTCCATTTCCATCTGTTCGAATTCCCTTTGGCGGAAAATAAAGTTGCCGGGGGTAATTTCGTTGCGGAACGCTTTACCTATTTGTCCCACGCCGAACGGAACTTTTTTACGGGTTGTGCGGCAAATATTTTTAAAGTTTACAAATATGCCTTGTGCAGTTTCGGGACGTAAAAATACGGTAGATGTCGAATTTTCCGTAACGCCGATAAACGTCTTAAACATAAGGTTGAATTTGCGAATGGGCGTAAAGTCGCACTTGCCGCAAACGGGGCAGTGTATTTTGTGCTCGGCAATGTATTTGGACATATCTTCGTCCGACATACTTGCAACGGTGTTTTCCAAATTGTGCTTTGCTTGGTATTCTTCAATTAAGTTGTCGGCGCGGTAGCGCGTTTTGCAGCTTTTGCAGTCCATTAACGGGTCGGAAAATCCCGCAAGATGGCCTGTCGCTTCCCACGTTTTAGGGTTCATAATAATTGCGGAATCCAGTCCGACGTTTAGCGGATGTTCCTTTACGAACTTGCGGTACCACACTTGTTTGATGTTGTTTTTAAGTTCCACTCCCAAGGGACCGTAATCCCACGAATTGGACAGCCCGCCGTAAATTTCGCTTCCTGAAAAAACAAATCCCCTGCCTTTTGCCAGATTAACTAATTTGTCCATAGTAAGTTCTGCCATAAATATAATGCTCCTGTTTTATTAAAGAAATATAATATGTTCATATTCTAGTTTTTTATATGTTTTTTGTCAAGTAAGTAACGCTCATTGCCGATAACAGTTGCCGTAAATACCGTTTGAGTGACGATATAATGCGGAAATTTTAAACTTAGTTTAATGCAAGTGGTGTAAAATACCGATAAATTGTAAAAATATGTAAACGTTACGTACTGTTGCAAATATTTTTATAATGTGTTACAATGTGAACAATAAATAAGTTCCGTTGTAAAGTTTCAAACATACAGGAGGAATAAACTATGAGAATGGGCAACCCGTCGTTAAGACGTTGGGTAAGCAAATCCCAACGCGGCGAAATAGGCGCAGAAATAGAGCCGGCTACATACAAAGGCGTGTACGGTAAAGCGGGCTTATTAGGCGCTATTACGGTAATTTCCGCAATAGCGGTTGAGTTAATTATATTGTGGGCGGTGCAAAGCGGACGCATTGCCGAAGCGTTGGTAACGGTAGGTATAGCTACTGCCGTAGCGGGCATTCCTTTAATAATAATGGCGCTGGTAATAGCGTTTGTGCCGTCTACCGCTAAGGTGTTGGGAATTATTTATTCTATCTTTCAAGGTGCATTGCTTGGCTGTCTTTCGCTGTTTGTCGACATTTTGACAGTTCCGGGGATATCTCTTGCGGCGCTGCTTGGCACAGGCATTGTTTTTGCCGTTTCCGTTGCTGTAAACAGATTGTTGGAAGTAAAAATAAGCAGCCGTTTTATGCGCGGACTTATGATTGCGTTTTTCAGTATTTTGTTGGTTCAACTTGTAATGTGGGCATTGTCTTTAACGGGAATGTTCAGTTATACCGCATATTTGTGGGTTCAGATTGTTGCGTCAAGCCTTTGCATAATATGGGCAACGGTAATGCTAACTTGGGACTTGCAAAATATCGACTATTTAGTTCAGTCCGGCGCGGACAAAAAGTACGAATGGAACGTCGCTTTTTCGTTGGTGACGACATTGGTGTATTTGTATGTGGAAATATTGGAATTGTTGCTGCGCCTTGTAGCGCTGTTCGGTAATAGTAAAAAATAACAGTGAATATGAATGAATTAACGTCAAAACAAAAATTATTTGCAAAAAACGGAAGTATTGCCAATCCCGGGTGGGCTCGGCATATGTATTATGTGTACGACCGCAATCAGGTAAAAAATCCGGGTAAGCTTAAAGAATGGGATTTTTACCAAATACATTTCGGGCATATTGTACTGCAAATTACAATGGGGCACGTATCATATGCTTCGTCTATATCGGCAACTATTATCGATTTGGATAATGACAAAAGACGTACCATAGGCAAGCAAATGATGTTTGCCAACGTATTCGATGACAATATGCCGACAAATCCCGAAGAACCCAATGTCCTGCGGTATTTTTCCCCCAACTTAATGTGTCAATTTGAAACGACCGACAAAAACCGCAGGCTGTCCTTTACATATTTGACAAAAAAAGGTTTGCGTGCCGAAATTGACGTTTCGCTTGCTAACGTTTCGCCGTTTAAAGACAAAATGGTAATAGCCACCCCCTTTGCCAAGCGCAAACAGTTTTACTTAAATTACAAGGAAAACTGCTTTGTTGTAAACGGTAAGTGCCGTATAGACGATATGTCGTACGAAATACACAACGGCTTCGGTCTGTTGGACTGGGGACGCGGTGTGTGGCCGTACAAACACAGTTGGGTGTGGGGCAACGGCGGAACGGTTGTCGACGGCAAACACTTCGGTTTTAATATAGGTTGGGGCTTCGGCGATACGTCGGCAGCAACCGAAAATATGTTTTTTTACGATAACAAGGCGTACAAACTGGGTAACGTGGAAGAAGTAAAACTCGGCGACGAGTACCGTTACATATCCGACGACAAACGGTTTGTTTTCGACGTGGAAATGCTGTACGACAATTTTACGCAAACTAAGGCGGTAATTGTTAACAACAGTTGTCACCAACGCTTTGGATTGTGGTGCGGGTACGTCGTTTTGGACGACGGGCAACGTTTGTATATACCGCCCTTTATAGCCTTTTGCGAACACGCCAACAACAAGTGGTAAGTCGCTCGGGTATTCGGCTAAAAAAGGCTTTACTTCGTTGCAGATTTTTTTAGGCCAACACCTTCGCTCCTGGTAAAAGCGGTAGAATTCAATTTTAACTATTTGATTTGATTTCGGTTTCGTTCGCTCGGCTTATTACGCACATCAAAATAAAATAACAAAAACCCCGACTGAACTGATTGAAAGTACAGTCGGGGTTTGAATTTTTAGGACAATTTTAATCATACATTAAACTTGTTGCCTTGGCGCAAATTCAGTTGTGCTTGTATTTCCTTTTCGTTGCTTCGCCGCCGCGAATGTAGCGTTCATCCCAATTGTCGCGCAATATTTCGGCGACTTGTTCGTACAGTTGTTTGTCAAGTTCGGGCAGACGTTCGGACAAGTCCTTATGCGCCGTCGATTTACTTACGCAGTAGGCGTATGACGCATCCCTAACGGTACATTTGTTTTCCAACACGTAATGCGCAATATCCGTTACGCGTTCGGCAATATAGTCTTTCATTTACTACTCCAACAGGTATTTGTATATTAAATGCTTTTTTTCGTCACATTATGACAATATTATCCTTTTTTAAGTTAGTATTAAAAAAGCGGTATTGCGTTTTAGTAAAAACGCTTGCGCAAACCTTTGTTAAATAGTAAAATGTACATATGACCACTCAACAACTTTTGTCCCCTTTCCGTAGGGCGGTAAACGATTACAAAATGATACAAGACGGCGACAAAATCGCCGTAGGCGTTTCGGGCGGCAAGGATAGCCTAGTTTTGCTTACTTTGCTGCGCCATTTTCAAAAGTATTTTGATGTCAAGTTCGATTTGTTGGCGGTTACAATCGATATGGGCTTTACCGATAACGCTTTTGCCCCTGTTGCGGAATATTGCACACAAATAGGCGTCGAGTACGATGTGGTAAAAACGGACATCGCCGAAATTGTGTTTGACATACGCAAGGAAACAAACCCTTGCAGTTTGTGCTCCAAAATGCGCAGGGGCGCTTTAAACAGCGAAATTGTAGCAAAAGGCTTTAATAAATTGGCACTTGGACATCATCTCGACGACGTGGTGGAAACGTTTATGCTAAGCCTGTTTTACGAAGGGCGGCTCAATACGTTTCAGCCGACGTCGTATATGTCGCGCAGCGGCGTAACCCTTATACGCCCAATGATATACCTTGCGGAAAAGGACATATCGGGCTTGGCAAAAACAATGCCCGTTGTAAAAAGCTCGTGTCCGGCAGACAAAAACACCGAACGCGAAAAAATGAAGCAACTGCTAAAAGATTTGTCAAAGCATTATCCCGATTTACCGCAAAAGTTTGCCAACGCCATTATGCACCCCGAACGCTACAACTTGTGGGATAAGGTTGATAATGCCAACTAAAACAACAATTAATTACGTTGCTTTTAACTACTAATTAATGCTATGTCTACTGCCTGTAAAAGAGCATAAGCGGCGGTTTTGTATTTTTCAGTTAAAAAATTTAAAAAAACTATTGACAAAATAAATAATAAAGATTATCATTTAATTATGAGATACTCAAAGCAGCGCGAAGCGGTGTATAACGTATTGCTTAGCACCAAGTCGCATCCCGACGCGTCCTGGATATATGCAAAAACAAGGGAAGTTGTTCCAAACGTCAGCCTTGCAACGGTTTATCGGAATTTAAGCGAATTGATCAGTCTTGGCAAGGTAAAAAAAGTCAGCGTCGAAGGTTTTGCCGAACGGTACGATGCAAACGTCTGTTCGCACGCGCATTTTGCTTGCGAAAAGTGCGGACGTATTTTTGACGTTGACGGTTCGCGTTTTAGCGTCAATTGCGATATGTCCAACGTTTCACGTTGCGAAATAACTTTTTACGGTTGCTGCGACGAGTGTAAAAGCAGTATGCCCGATTAACAAAGGTAATAACGCCGTAAAGCGGCGTTAAAATAAACAAAGGAGATTAACACTATGAAAAAATGGATTTGCAATGTATGCGGTTATGTACATGAAGGCGACGAAGCACCGGAAATCTGCCCCTTGTGCGGAGTAGGCGCGGACGAATTTACTCTTGAAGAAGAATAAGCAATAACAGTCTGCGTAAATAACAGACAGCAGTTAAATCAAAACAATATTTAATAAACGTTTATATTTTTGCGCGGTGTGCAGTAAATATAGACTGTCCTATTTATAAATAAAAATTATCGGAGGAATTAAAAATGAAATTTGTATGCTCAGTATGCGGTTATGTTCACGAAGGAACGGAAGCTCCTGCAAAATGCCCCCAATGCAAGGCACCTCGCGAAAAGTTTGTTGCGCAAGCGGGTGAACTCAGTTGGGCAGCCGAACACGTTGTAGGCGTGGCGCAAGGCGTTTCGCAGGATATCATCGACGATCTTCGCGCTAACTTTAACGGCGAATGCAGCGAAGTAGGTATGTAGATCGGAAGAGCGTCGTGTA
>CARAIG010000028.1 GCA_948938605.1 uncultured Eubacteriales bacterium | reverse complement strand
CACTCTTTCCCTACACGACGCTCTTCCGATCTGAAAATTGGGTTCTTAAAGACGTCAGTTTTCACGTAAACGCCAAGGATACGGTGGCTTTTGTAGGTTCTACCGGTAGCGGAAAAACCACGATATTGTCTTTGCTGTGCCGTAATTACGACATTCAAAAAGGCGAAATACTGCTGGACGGAATAAATATCAAGCATATTAAAATTGCTTCGTTACGCAAACACTTCGGTCAGATGTTGCAAGACGTCTTTATATTTAGCGGAACAATCCGCAGTAACATTGTCTTGCGCGATGAATTTAGCGACGAACAAATTGAAGAAGCTTGCAAATACGTTAATGCCGACAAATTTATCGGAAGGCTTGCAAACGGCCTAGACGAGGAAGTTAGGGAACGCGGCAACAATTTTTCCGCAGGTCAACGTCAATTGTTATCGTTTGCCCGCGCGGTAATTCACCGTCCCGAAGTTATGATTTTGGACGAAGCAACGGCAAATATCGACACCGAAACCGAAGTGCTCATTCAAGACAGTTTACACAAAATGATGAATGTCGGCACAATGTTGATTGTTGCTCACCGTTTGTCTACAATACAGCATGCCGACAAAATACTTGTATTGCAAAACGGGCAAATCATCGAGCAGGGCAATCATCACCAATTGCTTGCTCAAAAGGGCAGGTATTACGAATTGTATACTTTGCAGTATAGCAAGGAACAATTAAGTAAGTAATGGCATCGGTATAAATTTTAATATTATCAATTTAAAAGTTGTGTCAATTTTAATTTATCTAAACAAAAAACCACTAAGAAACAAAACGTTATCTTGGTGGTTTTCGTTATAATTTATTATTTGATTTAGTTTGCAGTTTTTGATAAGCGTAATTAATAATTAAATTACTTTATGCTTTCAAATTCCTTTTGATGTGTTTTTTGTAAAACATTGCCCGCATCGAGTTGATTATTGCAATTACGCATACGCCTACGTCGGCAAGTATTGCAATTACCATTCCAAACGCAATTTTGTCGAGTATACCTATTGCGGAAAGTACAAGCACTGCAAATTTAATTGCAAGCGATATAACAATGTTTTCGGTAACTATTGCAAGCGTTTTCTTTGCAATCCGCTTTGCGGTAGGTATTGCGGTCGGGTTGTCCTGCATAAGCACAATGTCGGCTGTTTCAATTGCTACGTCGCTGCCCATTGCGCCCATGGCAATGCCTATATCGGCGGTGGCAAGTACAGGCGCGTCGTTTATACCGTCACCGACAAACGCAACGGTGTTGCCGACTTTAAGTTCTTCCAGTTTTGTAACTTTATCTTGCGGAAGCAAGTTGGCGTAGTGCTTGTCGATTTCCAGTTCGGTGGCTACGGCATCGGCTGTTGCAGGATTGTCCCCCGTCAGCATAACGGTGGTAACGCCTGTCTTTTTGAGCTGTTTAATTGCGTCGTAGGAGTCGCTCTTTATTTCGTCCGCTATCAATATGGATCCGACAAAATTTCCGTCACAAGCCACATAAACGACTGTACCGCCTTGCGCTTCAACGTAATCTACGCCGTTATCGGTCATAAGTTTGTCGTTTCCGCACAAAACCGTTTTGCCTTGCGTTACTGCTTTTATGCCTCGTCCTGCAATTTCGGTAATTTTTGCTTCGGCTGTCGGTTGGCATTCCTTGCAAATACTCAGCGCAATAGGGTGGTTACTGTACTGTTCGGCAAT
>CARAIG010000027.1 GCA_948938605.1 uncultured Eubacteriales bacterium | reverse complement strand
GGGACGGAATACGCCGCCTTGACAAATTGTAAAGGGCGACGATTTATCTCCCGTTAGGCATAAAACCGTCGTCGCCTACGGCGCAAACCCTTGACAATTTGCCTGCGACGGCATTTTTGGCTGGTTAAGACGGTAAGCACCAAAGCGAACACAAAATTTTTTAAGTCGCAGTCCGCACGGACGGCGCAAAGGAGCAGACAATGGAAAACGCAGTTATTTATGCACGTTTCAGTTCACACGGGCAAAACGAAATGACTATCGAGGGGCAAGTTCGCATTTGCCGCGAATATGCAGAAAGTCAAGGCTACAATGTTTTGACTGTTTACCCCGAAAAGGCAAGAACGGGAACGAACGACAGCCGCCCAGCGTTTCAAAAAATGATTAAGGACGCCGCCAGCGGTCAGTTTCAATACATAATCGTGTATATGTTTGACCGTTTCGCCCGAAATCGGCACGACAGCATTTTATACAAGGAAATGTTAAAGCGCGATTATGGCATTAAAGTTGTATCGGCAACCCAGCCCATCAGCGACGACGAGGGCGGCGAGTTCTACGAAATGTTTTTGGAGTGGAACGACGAGAAATACAGCAAGCGACTGTCAAAGCGTGTGCGCATAGGACTTGACACCAGCGTGGAAAACGGCACGTTTTGCGGCGATTTTCTGATTTACGGCTACAAGATACGCAAAGAGCCAATAGCGGGCAAACGCGACAAGTTTATAAAGTACGTTGAAATCGACGAAGAACAAGCGGAAATCGTGCGCTATGTCTTTACCGAGTACGACAAGGGCGTGCCGAAAAAAGAAATTGCCGACGCGCTCAACGCACAAGGCAAACGCTTAAATGGTAAGCCGTTCACGGGCAAATCGTTTGATAAGTACATAGTCAACCCCAAGTATACGGGCGAATTCTATTTTGGCGAAAGACTATGCACGAACACATACCCCGCTATTATTGACAAAGCACTATTCGAGCGCGTTCAAAAACGACTTGCGGCAAACCGCTATTTTGCGGGCGGAGCGGCAACGGCGCGTGTGCCGTATCTATTGACGGGCAAAGCGTTCTGCGCACGTTGTGAAACGCCTATGGTTGCAGACGGCGGCACGAGCAAGACGGGCAAAACGCACCTATACTATGCTTGCAAGCGCAAGAAAAAAGGCGAATGCGACAAGCACCGCGAGGAAAAAGACCGACTGGAATTTTACGTTACGCAATCGGTACATAACTTTTTGAGCGACAAAGAGAACACAAAAAAAGCCGTGCGCGACACGCTGGCGTATTACGACAAGCGGACGGGCGTGGACAATATAAAGAGCCTTGAAACGCGCATAGCGAAAGCGCGCAAGGACATTGAGGAAATGACAACGGCGTTTATCGAGGCGAAAAGCGCATTACTGCGGGAAAGCATAGAAAAGCGAATGACCGACTACGAAAGGCTAATCAAAGATTTAGAGAGCCAAAAGACACAGTTAGAGTACGAGCGCGGTTTGCAAGTCAGCGAAAACGACTTGCTGGACTATATAGCCCACCTATTGAAAGGCAACCCCGCCGACAAGGAACACCAAAAGCAGATTATAGACAACCTTGTTTATAAAGTGTTTGTCGCCGACGATTATATAAACCCGCTTTTGACGATAGGCAACGGCAAGGAAATTGAAAACGTGCGGCTGTCAGAGGTCAAAGAGGTTTTAGACAAACTTTACGGCGCAAGTGTTCAAACGCAATTACCACCTGCCCGCCAGAAGCGAATTGTACGAACACACGCCAAAGTGAGTTCGTACTTTTCCTTTTGTATGAGTGCTTTGGTGTGCGTTTGCCCATTACGGACATATTGCCTAAACCGCCCATACCGACGGCGTGGCAAACGCAAAGGCGTGATGAGCAAGGCTATTTTACCAAATAAAACAAAAGGCACTTCGTGAGATATCTTGGAGTGCCTTACTGTTTGCTTGATGAAATATTTTGTTTTTGCTATAATGATTGTACGGATAAACAGTAATTGATCGGTGTAAGATGGAATATAAAGAATATGGATCAAAAAGTAATTATATAATAATGTCCTGCTATACCAATTATCCCGTACACTTTTTGCCGTATTGTATACTGTTCATTACGCTTATACCCGCATATTGATAGAACTCACAATCCGAAAGGTTATGTTTTGCGGTTTCATTATTATATTTTAGTTATATTTAACAATTTCATTCCGCCCTCCAATTAAAAATCAGACTATTTTAGTTTGGCACAAATCCGACATCAAAATTAGGTGTCTCATATACTCTGCGAGAACTTTTCAACCCCGAAAATGAAATGGAAGGACCAGATGTTGATATTGACACACTTAAATCTCCTGCTACTAATTGTTTATGTGCATAAGCCATTCTAATACGAAAATTGCTTGTCGAATATAATCTTGCTCTTGCCGATATTCTTTGATTTGAATAAGTCAAACTATTAGTTGACGAGTAAACATCATCGAAAAGATTAAAATGAAATACAGGCCAACCAGAAGAATAAGATTTACCTGCTCCTATACTACGAGTAAATCTTTCAACACCCATTGAACTACTTTCAGAGCGCACATCTGCAGTTAATGTACACTCTGAATCTTCTTCTGTATATGCATTATCCGAGCAGAACGTAAAATAATCTTTCATAGTGTATGTAGGTTTTTTTAGCCATCTCATTGTAAATGAGCATTCAAATCCATATGCTACAAATTTATTTTGACTATTATACTTATTATGCGAAGAATCTTGAATCACTATAATTCTTCCTGCCATATAACCACCATTACCGTTGTCTCCAGTTATATCCGAAAAATCCCTAGCACTTTCATAATTTATTGCTAAAGTATTAAGATTTCCGTCTTCATCAGTTACCATTAAAGTATCAGAAATCGTAATGCTTTGCGCAGTCAATAACACACTTTCGTCCATGCCAAACAACTCTTCTCTATCAATATAAAGCGTATCACATAGCGCATTTACTTGACCTTCTTTCGATATGCTTCTACTACGAGATTTCTTTAAATTTAAGAAACCTTGTATATTAGTATATCTCTTTGTAATTGCGTAGTCATCACTCATATCCTCGACAATAAGCATGTCGCTTGTTTCCGCATAAACTTGCCTACTTGGGATCAAAAGCACAATTAGGCTTGCTGTCAATAGGAATAAAAGCAATAATCCACTTGCTAAAACCCTTTTGCTCATAATGTTGTTTTTCATAAAAATCCTCCTAATAATTCTTTTTATTTCTAAACTTATTGTACTATATTTGTCTTATATGGGCATATTTTACATATTGTCAACTTTACTTTACATTTAGTGCATTTATGCCAGTTGACAAATATAAATAGTAACTTTCGTCGCCATTATTTTACCTAATATGCGATTGTCAATATCTTTCAACCCTGTTGTGTTCAACGTAATCCTTATTTAGTTAGGTTTTTATTTTCCCCATTTATAGTAATCAAAATCATTGCAGTAAGCATAGCGACTGCGGCAACTAAAAACGATGGGAAATAAAGCCACAATGATATATTTATTGGGGACAAAAGCGTAAATTCGGAAATGATCATAGTTATTATTGATTTTGCTATTGCCGATACTATCAATCCGCCGACAAACGAAATTAAAAGCACTATGGCAAATCCGCCGAAGATTTCCATATTTACAAGGGTATTTTTATCTTTCTCCGTCATTCCCATCTTCTTCATCATTATCAAAAAATCTGCCCTCTTGCGAGCATTGAAAGATACAACATTTCCATAATTTAAAATTACCGTCAACAAAGTTAATCCACCTATAATAGCAAATGCAATACTTACCCTATTCGTAGTATCGCTTATGTGCCATAACGTTATAAATTCGCTACTGCAATGGCTGTAATTGTAATACGGCGCTTCTCCGCCATTGTTCTCTATTACATTTTGTTTTACTTTCTTTGCAAAATTCTTGGCTGTCTTAAAATTTTCGCACTGTACGTAACTTACGCATATTGGAACAATGTTATTTGATGATCCTCGCCCCATATTTATATCAGTATATTTCAACCCGCCTGCAAAGAAGGGAAAGAACCCACCTTGCGCCGTTACTTCCTCGGAATATTTTATTATATCCTTGCTAGGATAAGTCAACACAATTTTTGCCAATTTTTGCGAAAACTGTCCGTATACTTCCTGCACAGATATTTTTGGAAACAAACTAACTCCGTCGTCACCTGTCAACACGTCATCTTTCATCCAAATATCGCAATCGCTAGCCGTCAAATTATTTACGCTATAATATTCTTGGCTTATCACACCAACTATACGGAAATCGCAAAATATCTTTACTCTGCCGTCAATGCTCGGCGATTTTGCATCAATATCGTAACATTTTATATGTTGATTTTCAAATATAGTATCGTTGTCAAATAAATAACTGCGACTGAAATCTTCTCCGCTGCAAACCATACTCACCGATAGGTTTTTACCTATCACAATGTCACGAGTTAAACCCAACCTGTCAATCATATTCTCCGATATATAAAGTTCTCTTTTGCTATCCCCGAATTTCTCGCCGTATATCCCTCCGTGTCCGCAAGTGTCCAGCAAATAGGTCTCTATGCTTTCGGGATGTGTTTTAACCTGTGCGTTCTTAATAAACTTTATCTTAAAATTATCATCTATATCATACATTTGTCCATCTATACTAAACTCCAACTCTGCACTGGAATATTTATTTTGCGATATATCGTATAAAACTTCAGTCCAAACAACTTCTCCTTTTGGCAATGATTGCGCTTGCTCATAAGTGAGTTGAATTCCTGTATCCAAGCGTAAATCCGCTCCACTCGGCACTCTTATATCTATATCTTGATTCGCATTACTCTCTAAAAGAAACAAATTGCTCATAGGCATATCGTTTATCTGCGATTTCAAATGCAAATTAATTGCAAACGCAAGCCAAAGCACTTCGACCAACATCAACAAACCGAAAATCATAGCAACGAACGTACGAATAGAATTCTTACTTTTTATTCTAAGCAAAGCAAGTTGAAAAATATCTTTCTTGTTCATATGCTCAACTCCTCTTTAACGTCCCCAACAAATTTTTGCGTTTTAAATATTTTATCAACGTCAGCGAGAAATACAACATTATAAGTAATAACAACCCGACAAAATAACAAAGCATTACCCACCAAGCGGAATCATATGCCAAAGTATGTAAATTGTATAGTTGCGTACCGATAACTTGATTGGCAACCTTACTTATCAAACCTTTGAAAGCCAGTGACAATGCGCTACCCAAAACAACGCTTACGCAAAGACATAGCAACGTTTCAGCCATAGAAATTCCCACTATCTTTTTATTTTCCAATCCAATGCAACGCAAAAGCGAAAACGTCTTGATATTGTCGAAAATATTTATAACTGCGTTGTTTTTCAATACTCCCAAAATCA
The DNA here is from genome assembly GCA_948938605.1 of uncultured Eubacteriales bacterium. Taxonomy (GTDB): domain Bacteria; phylum Bacillota; class Clostridia; order Christensenellales; family CAG-314; genus Fimimonas. The sequence continues at coordinate 2,514 of CARAIG010000027.1, read as the reverse complement.
AAACTGTTAAAAATATTACTACTGATGCTATAACCATTCTATAGACCAATAAAGAAGAATTTAGCACCGAATATTGAGAGAACTCACTGCAACTGATTCTCTCGGTTTGTCCTTCGTTTTTAGTTAAACCTTTATCAATTGCATTAAGAGATTCCTGTAATTGCCCAAGAGACTTTAGGGGATTACCGACGTCTCGGAGCGTCAAATCGTATTCAATATGCGAAACGCTGACAAAACCGTTTTGAATCGCACTTTTTTTAGTAACATAAAAAGCATCGCTATCAATCAAGCCAGCAGTCTCGAGCGTCATGTTAATATTACCCACGACCACAAAATTCAACGTGTCGCCGATTTTAAAGTCCGGATTTATATTACTTATAAAGTCGTACGTCTCAATACCGAGCCATATATACTTTGTTTCTTCGCTCGCTTCTTCCCAATCTTTACCATCGATTAACCGAGGCGTACCATCGCCCGTATATTCGCTATTCTCACTAAAATAACATACATTTACTTTTCTTACCACTTGGGCAACAATTACTTCTACATCATTATGCCAAGATCTTTCCCTTATACCGACATTTCCGTCGTAATCCGTCATAAAGTTTTCCATTAATTGGGATTCTTCCCAAGTCACACCGTAATTCCCTTTATCATTATTCGCCCCGTTTAAGAAAACTGTTATTGAATTTTCATTCTCGATTAAATGCCGTTTCATATCTTCTTGAATAATTGCATTAAGCGTCAATACAAAACTCATAAGAACCGATATGACCAACAATATAATAGCAGTTGACAAAATATTGAAACAAAATCTCATCTTATGCTTTTTAATATCCCTTATTCCAAGTTCAAACGCATCTATAAATTTCATTATTCTATACTTACTACCTTGCCGTCTGACAAGCGAATGATTTTGTCACAAAGTTTTGCTTCTTCGATATTATGAGTTACTACTATAACTGTGATTCCATTTTTAGTTAAAGCCTTAAAAAGTTCCATAACCGCTCTACCGTTTCTTGTATCAAGATTTCCTGTAGGCTCATCCGCCAAAATCAACTTTGAATTATTAACAAGTGCTCTCGCTATACACACTTTTTGCAGCTGTCCTTTAGACAGTTCGTCAGTTCTACAATAAATCTTGTCTCCAAGTCCTAACGATAGGAGTGTATTTTTGGCGATCTCCGACCGCTTTTTCTTTTCAATTCCTTGAATCATTAACGGTATTTCCACGTTCGTCAACACATTAAAATCTTGTTCAAGATAAAAATTTTGAAACACGAAGCCCAAATTATTGCGACGATATTCAGCGGCTTGATTTTCATTAAATTTGGTTATATCAACATTGTCTACAAAAATACTTCCGTTTGTTGGCATATCCAAAGTACCTATCAAATTCAATAACGTACTTTTTCCACTTCCTGATTCGCCTATTATCCCAACAAACGCGCCTGATTCAATTACCAAATTCACGTTATCAAGCGCTACTACAAGACTATTAGCATTGCCGTATTTTTTTGTAATGTTTTTAATTTCTATCATACAAAACCATTTACCCTATTATCTTCATAATTATAATACAAATATAAATTAAAGTCAATATACATATAACATTTAGTCAATAAATAACAGATAACCATAGTGTTCGCATCTCTGCGAGATTCCGTTGTACCATATTCCCTCTACGCTTGCCGTTGTTGTCTGCTTTGTACGAGTTCATCTCTTCTACAAACATTTGCTCCACTTTCTTATAGTAGTATTCATTTGTATCTCCTACTTTTAACTCTTCAAACAGTAGGTCTTCCTTACTTCCAATAACGTTGACTAAGTTTCGTATAGCCTTTGCGGTATATATCTCCGCTCCGACATGGACATGTATTCCGCAGGTGTCATTTGCTATCGCGCAAACACCATCATTATCCATAAAATTTACTCTCTGTTTAATCAGTTCTATTGCTTGAGCATACGAACCTTGCTATATTTTCTTCCATAATTGATTGAACGCTTTATCGTCATTCGAGGTAATTAACTTTTTCCAGTAATCTGCATCAAAAACAGCATCATAATAAAATTTATTCCATTGCGATTGTCTATATAATAAAATAATTTTTACTTGAAACCACCTTTCGCAAAGAGAGCGTCGCGTTGTAAACAATCTAATCGAATAATAGTATTCCCAAGCAATTTACAACTGTTAATATTCTTGATTTCAATCTATGCGTATGCTATAATGAATAAAGTAAAAACTATAATATATGTGTTATCGGATATTTGATATATTATGAATAATATGACGCAGAAATTAGGTGAAGGCAAAGTGTTGCCGCTCGTATTCAAACTTACAATCCCCGCAGTCGTCGCGCAACTCATCACGTTTTTATATAACGTCGTCGACAGAATGTACGTTGCGAATATCGAAGATTGCGGCATGGACGCGCTTGCCGCTCTAGGCATAGTTCTAGATCGGAAGAGCACACGTCTGAACTCCAGTCACACGATCAGATCTCGTATGCC
>CARAIG010000026.1 GCA_948938605.1 uncultured Eubacteriales bacterium | reverse complement strand
TAATAGGTCTAAAACACTCCAAGAAAAGCATGAATTGTTGAGTTCCATTTAAACGTTGTTTAAAAAGACTTTCCATCTCTTTGTAATGTTTATATAATATGTTCTCTTGTGAAAACGGCACATTAACACGCTCGAAACTATCATACATTTTTTGTTGTGCTTCATCGCGTAAAAAGCTGATACGATTATACTCTTCCGAATCTTCATCAAAATCTAAAATATCCAAGGCTTTTTGCAAAAATCTATAGCCGTCTCTGGGGTAATTCGTGTTAGCCAATTCACATATATACGTATATTTCTTTTTCCATTTCTTAACTTTTTTTGTGTTTTGGCATGCTTTATAAAACTTAATAATTGTTTCAATTAATTCCAATCTCGGTTGGTCGGGCTTATCAGATTTAGAAACCGTTAATTCTAACGACTCTATATATTCATTTTTCAGTTTTATGTTATTTTTTGTACAAAATTCTACCAAATAATATTTGACAACCAGTTCTTTGTCATCATTACCATAATCGGTATTCAAAATAAACTCGTCTAAGACATCCGACATCACCTTTTTTTGTTTCGTAAAAGAGTATATGTATAAAGCTCGACACAAAGGTTTTGTGACTTTATAATTCTCTTCTATGTGAAGCTTGTTTATTGCATATTCAACATAAATGTCTGCAGCTTTAATTGAGTTCGCTTTAGTATTTTCGACAATACCTAAGACGTCATAAATTTTGCCTTGTAATATAGGATTTTCGGTTTTAGTAAGGACGGTTTTCAAACGAGCAATATCGTCCGCAGTTAAGTCGGAGACATCTACGCTTCTTCCAATATTTTTGAAATACGCCATTGGCACAAAAGGATTCTTTTGATACAAATTGTCCGAATACTCAAAATTAAATCGATTAATTAAAAAGTCTATATCTTCACAAATATCTTGAGGTGCATTATCTTTATTGAAACCAATATCCATAAAGAAAAACGACCAATCTATAGTTTCTTTTGCATAATCTTCTATCATATTCACTATTTCGACCTCTGTATTGTGTGTATTATTATAACACACACATCAATCCCATTCAACGGTTTTATTAACTTTTGCCTTTCTGTTCTTGTTTGCAGTATCCCGCCCTTATTTTTTCCTTTGGTATATTTTAGCCTATCGACCTTTGTCATTGTGGCATAGGTCAGCGTAACCGGCAACGCCGCAAAAGGTTTTAGTAGATATTATATAGTTCGTGTTAAGTCAGCTTACTTATTGTAAGTTGGCTTTTTTGTTACCTAAAATCTTTTGCGCGGGGACGGAGCCCCGTTCGCGTTGCTGGTTACACGTAATTTTAATTACGAATATTAGATTTTTGACCTATGCCCCTGCTGACCTTGGTCGAAAGGCTAAATCTAAAATATATAAAAGGAGAAAAGAAAATGGAACTCAAAAATGCAAACAGAAGTTGGAGTTATAAAGAAGGTTTCAAAAAGGGTATTGAAATCTCCAATAACAACCATCTCAAACACGGTTACTTCGCAGACGAAGAAAACGAAATGACCGTCAAAGGCTTCCAAAAGCAAATTGACGAAGGCGTAGATAAGGAAGGCAATAAACTTACCTACAACCAAATCCAATGGCGTAAAGGAGTTGTTGACGGTATTAAGCACAAGAACGGAACAGATTATTGTTTCAGAGAACGCAGCCCCTTTGAGCAAAGACTTAACGAACATTACTACGGCGAAAAGAATCCGTACAACGGAACTAACTATTGGGAGTAAGCGTTATGAGTAATTACGAATATAACTATTTCGACGGCGAATACTTCCATACGCTAAATCTTGTAGGGTTGAACCAAGACAGTATGGTTGCTACAGTTGCGGTTACCTATGCGGGCGGAATATCTGTTAAAGACTTTGACTTACTACAAGACGAAAGCGGACTGTACTTCGAGTACGGTCCGCTTTTAGTTATTATCCACATTGAAGACTTTGAAATTGTTGAATAAGGAGAACGACGAATGAAACTCACACTTAATAACATCATGGCAATCAAGCGGAACAGCAAAAATCCGCTTGAAAAGTATGTTTGCAATTACGTTATAAATGAATGGCAAGATTACGACGATAAAACCAATATATTCAAAGACGTGCTGTATCACGGCTGTCAGTCCGGAGTTGTCAGCGCGCTTATATGGTATTCGCAGACAACGGCGTTTTATAAGAAATACCGCGAGCAAATAAACGAACTGCTTTTCAAAACTATGAACGGAACGGGCTTATATAATCTTTCCGACCTATTCGGCGAGCGTTGGGATAAAGAAGATCCGCTTGCAACGGATACATACAATCAAAACCTATTAGCGTGGTTTGGTTTTGAAGAAACGCTGCGCAATATAGGCTTACAATTTGAACAATTAGAAAGTTACATATAAGGAGATTAACATTATGAAAAACATCACACAACCCACTAACGAGCAAAAGAAAGAAAAAGCAATCGAGATATTGAAAATACTCGACATCTACAAGCCCTATATACAAGGCTTTATACAGGAAGATAACGTATGTTTCTTTGAACAGTTCGGCGGCTTTTGGGTGTACCAAGAACCCGAAATCGAACAAAAGATGAGAGAGATTGAAAAAAAGCATAATTGCAAGGTTTACGCAATAACGCACGAGTTTACAGAATTCGGAGAATTATGGGATTTCTTAGTAGTAACCAACTACCCCGAAGAATGGGAAGATATGGTTTACACGTACGGCAATAAACATACGTTATTCGCTTACGTTTGGAATAAGTCTAACGAAGATTGCAGCGAGTTAGGAACAATAGCCGTCAAATCGTTCGGCGGCGGAATTGCAAGAGTCGGATAAAGGAGTAATTTAATGAATGCAGTTAAATTTCAAGTTATATACAACAACGAAATCTATCCCTTCGAATACGGTTCGCAAGTATACATATTCCATACGGGTATTTACAACGACATGCAGAGATACGGAATAAAGCAACTGCTTAAATACGTGGACTTCGTACAACTCTGCTACCTAAAAGACAGCAACCGTACGCCGCTCGGAGAATTAGCGGATTATATAGCCGAACATTGGAAAACGGTTAGAAACAAAAACTACTACGACGTATTAGACGAATTTTATTCGTAGAATTAAAGGAGAAAAAGTTATGAACTCAAAAGAACAACTTATTGCCGCATTGCAGGATGAAATAGACAATGCGGACTTTTCAACCGAAGAAACGCAGGACGGCAGTTACCAATATGCAATCATCAAAATTACAGAGATATTCAAGGATTGCGACGATACGTTGGATTTACACGACGTTGTGAAAACAGTCAATATCTTGGACGATTTAGACCTTGCCTTGAAAGACGCTTACGAAGCAGCGATACAAAATTTAGAAAACAAAGGAGAATAACACTATGAGTGAAATCGTTGTAACAAACTTCAAAACAAAGGGGTATATTAACTCCCTTAACGTCGGCAAAATGCGTCCCGAAGTAATGGACGAAATTACCGTATTGGAACAGGTAGGCAGAAACAAATACATAGTAGATTACAAGGGCGTAAAATGTTACGCTCTTTTTAATTGGTTTACCTGCTCGTACTACGTAGACGACGTTTACGGAATTGTAGGAGAGAACAAATGAAAAACAGCAAAGAACTTAAAGCCGTTTTAACGGCTATACATTGTATAAACTTTGTAAGCGAACATAAAGACGAAGATATCTACAAATTAGTAGATTATGCTATTCAAAGGTGTTTTGACGGAAATACAAATTTGTTATCCCTTCACTGCATCGGACAAACGAAGGAAAGTATTATGCCGCAGATAAACGAACTGTTGGAAACCGAAACTCAATATATGAAATTCATTAAACACAAAGGATAGTAACTATGACAAGATATTTATTCTATTCGTTAAACGAACATAACGGAGCAATAAACTTCAACTATGTAGACGAAAACGGAAACCGCAGTACGAATAATTATATGGGATATTCGTTACGTAAAGCGATACAGGTCTTCCGTTGGCGAAATAATTTAGATTACAAACACATTACAATTCAAAAGTTAAGTTAAGGAGTTTTGTCCATGCGTAATTACGGATACAAAGTATGTTACAAAAAGCAAGGCTCGTATAAATGGCGAGTGTATCTAATTACAAATACATACGACCTTGCAGTATGGCACGTTAGGTGGTACGAACGTGAACCGCCCAAACACAGGAACACCGGCAAGGCTATTGAAAACGCCGTATGGGACGTATTACCCATAAAGACGCTTGCCGAGTACAAACGACGATGGCGCGGCTGTCCGTTCACACCCTAAGCAGCCTAATGCTGCACCGTTTAGGGACTAATTCAAAGATTAAAATTATACAAAAAAAAGGAGTAAAACAAAAATGGTAAAACTGAATTTAGAAGCGCAGGGGACGGAACAGCAAGCCGTCCTTTCGTATTTACAGGAGAACGTAAGCGAGGTCTTGGCAGATAAAATTAACAACGGCGTTTTTATACTAAAAGACGGCAAACGGTTACTCAACAAAAAAGACTTGAACGGCTTTATGCGGTATGCGTGCGATGAAGCGAGAAAGCAAGCGGCGAAAGGTTCAAATTCCGCTTGCATACAGGATTCCGTCGTTTACGGCTGGGCAATTCACTATTTCGAGGAAGATAGCATTGAAGGTACGCTGTACAACGAAGACGGAACAGAGTACAAGAAAGTTGTTAAGCCGACAACACCTAAAACAAATGTTGCCGTAACAAAAGTAATTGACAAAACCAAAAAGAATGAAGGACAAGTTTCCATTTTCGACATGAACTTTAACGGAGATGTCGATCAAGACAAAACGAAGGAAACGTTACCTTCCTGTGTTAAGCAGGCTGCCGAAGTTAACGCCGCCCAAGACACCGCTACGCCCATAGTTGCGGGGTTACACACAAACGAACAACCTAAACAAGAAACTAAACAACCAACGCAAACACAGCAAGTCAATTCCGCGGAGTTGTTTTACTATAAGTACGAATTAATACAAAAGCAACATCCCGAACATATTCTATTCTACCGTTTAGGAGATTTCTACGAAGCGTTGGGCGATTCGGCAGAGAAAGCAAGTAACGTTTTAGATTTAACGCTTACGAGTAGGAACTGCGGTTCAATAGGACGCTTGCCTATGTGCGGAGTTCCTTACCACGCAATAGACCTTTACGTAGATAAGTTACGCAATAAATACGACGTTGCGTTAATGCGCTCGGACAAAGAACTTAAACTGTATTCCAAAAAGGAGTTTGCGGATATTGTGCAGGAGAATGCCGAAAAAATGGACGCTATGGCGGACGAAGACGAAGAATTGGGACTTGTAGTAGATTACGAAACGGACGAACAAATTGACGGACTGCCGTCAGCAGAATATAGTAAGTATTTTAACCTTGACAACGTTACGGATAAGACGACGGGCGAAATTAAAGTACCCGATGTGGACAAGAAATTGTTAGATATACTTTACGAATTATTCGACGGTCAGATAATTATGGGGTGAGTTATGTTGATTGAAAAGATTAAACCTATACCCAAGTACATAATTAAACTTATACAAAAGGCAGAAAAAGAACGTATATCTTATTGGCACGGTCACGTTAGATATTATTCGTATCTTACCAAGAACGACGGCGAACTTGTAAAAGTTACCGTTGCGTGTAAGAACAAATTAGACAGCCCGAGATGGCGAGTTAAGCAAGTGGTTGTACACGGAATACACTCGAAGGAATGTTTTTTGAAAGATATAGTTTTGCACTTTATGGGAAACTACTCCGTAGGTTGGTATGAGCAAGGCTTGCAAAGACGTCCAAATTGGTACGAAAGCGAATATTGGGGCTTACAAGACGACAAGTATTTTAACATAGACTGTCCCGTTCTAAACAAAGAATACCTCTTGAAATTCCCCGAATACAAGTATTCCGCCATTGAGCAGTATCCGTATGACGACGTGTTCAAATATCTGCGGACGTATGAGAAATATCCTCAAGCGGAAATGCTTATTAAATTCGGGCTTTCGGCATATGCAATGAGCGTGCAAATTTTACGGAAGGTTGCAAAGGATAAACGCTTCCGCAAATGGCTTATACAAAAGCGTCAAGAGATACTTGCCGGATTTTATTACGTCGGCACTTTGTTTATTGCATACAAAACGGGTAAACCGCTTGAACGTGTGCAGAAGTTGGAAGAAGAAAAGAAGTCGTTTTACCGTCAAGACAGATACAAGAACATCAAACGGCTGTTTACAACCGATAAGCAGGTTACGGAATTTATGGAATACTTAATAGAACAGAATACTAATGTTTCGTCATACTCGGATTATTTACACGCCTGCGAGTATTTAGGGTTAGATATGACGCCGCCTAAAAACAAGACACCTCATAACTTCCAACGTTGGCACGACATACGCATTGACGAATACCGTACGGCAAAAGCGTTAAAAGACGAGGAAGAACGCAAGGAATTCTATAAACAGTTTGCCGACGTTGCCGAAAAGTATTTACCGCTACAACGGTACAAGGAAGATACGTATATTGCGGTAATTGCCAAAAGTCCGCAAGACCTGATACGCGAAGGGGATATACTTCATCACTGCGTAGGACGAATGAACTACGACCAACGGTTTATACGGGAAGAAAGTTTAATATTCTTTATACGTAACGCCAACGAGCCCGATACGCCGTACGTTACGGTGGAATACTCTTTGTCTAAACATAAAGTATTACAGTGCTACGGCGAACACGACCACAAACCTAACGACAGCGTTTTAGAATACGTCAACAAAAAATGGCTGCCTTACGCTAACAGGCAGTTAAGAAAAATACAACAGGCAACGGCCTAAGCAACCTAACGTTGCATCGACTAACAAATTTTACAAATACACAAATATTAGAAAAATAAGGAGTAATTAAAATGAGTAAATATTTCAGAGCAACGGGCTACTACCCCAAAGAAGATATATCTTTTATTGTAGACAGTAACGGGAAATTTGCCGAACGTTGGCAGTTGGGCGCATTCCTTGTACAGCATAACTGCAAGGTGATTGCAATAAACGACTATGAACAGATAAAAGAAGTAAACTTGACGAAAGCAAATTTGGACAAACAACACTTAATTATACGGGCGGTTGCACAAGGCGAGTCTACAAAAACAGCGGATAAAATAACCGTTGGAAATACGTCCTACACAACAAATTAGACAAGATTGTCAGATTAACAATCTTGTTTACGGCAGATAAAAGACGGCACAAATGTACTTTGTGTACCTTTATGCCGTCTTTACTGCCCTCGCTTTTAGGATCTTTTCTTGGCTATTCTATATTTTGCGATTTTTTTCTTGTTCACCAGTAAGTATATTTATACATATTTCTTTTGTATTTTGATATGTTGAAACAATCAATTGGTTATTTTCTAAAGCGACGAAGTCTATCACATCTTCAAAATCATTTGTTTCCCAAACAATTTCGTCATTTAATAAACAAAAAATCTCAATCTCGCTTACAACAATTATTCTATCGTCCAAAATAAGAAATTTGTAGAAGAACGGAAATACTTTAAAATCTTTTCTCTCTTTCGTTTGAATATCAATTATTGTAATTGTTTCATTATTTCCAATTACCAATCTGTTATCTTTAGCTTCAACTTGCGGATCTAAATCCATATTCGGATAATTATTTATTAACCCTATTAATAATGAGTTGTAGCCATCGATAAAATTCACTTCGTAATATTTAGGATAATTGCTTTCCTTTTCCCCCATTACAAAGTTAAAATTCGCTTGCTTCCGACTAAATTCATCACTAGATATTTCTTTACAATTAACCATATTACCTCTTAAACATTATAGTTCTCAATACATTCTTTTGCCAAGTTGATTGTACTACTAAAAAGCCATGTGGACCAACCAAGAAAGATTCTTTTATGACTTGTCCAACATATTTTCCCGGACCCAATATATTATTTGGTGTATAATATGCTTGGATTAAATTTTCTCTCAAGAGACTCCTTCCTGCCGCATTATCTCTGATTCCAATTTTTTCCAATTCTTGTAACATACTCCTACTACGATCAACACTATGCTGACGCCCCGTCGCCTGTCCAAAAGCATAGTCAAGCTTATTACCCAAATCAGGTGCCTCACGTGTTGGTACAGGATACGGATCCGCTCTATACACATACTTTATAGCGTTTACGCTTGTGGATATCAACATAAACAAGCCTGTAAAGAATATTGCGTCCGCTATATCGTTTTTAAGAGCGTTTATATCCCAGCTGCCGGTCATTGCGGCATTCAACGCCCAGCCTGCTGCAGCAAAACCAATGCCGATTGACAACTCTATTAGCGCAACCTTGGCAGCAGATGCCAATGCCGATGCGGCTGTAATGCTACTGAGTAATTCTGCTTCAGGTCCTACAGACGTTCCGCCTGTTGCCATAGCTATACAAACCGAAGCAGCAACAAATATTATGCCGATACATACTTTATCTGCAACCGAAATACCATTCCACCAGTTGTTTACATCCTGTATCGCCTTTTCCCACCAAGTTTGCCCTGGATCGTAAGACGGGTCCATACACAAATCTTGCGTATTGAAAACAGTAAACGGACTTCCTGCCAGTTCCAGTGTATTATTACACATAATGCCGTTCCTGTCAAGACATCTGGTTGTAAACGCATTTTCTACTACGGACTCTATGGGTGCGGCATCGACATACAATCCAGTTTCCGGATCGTAGTAACTTCCGTTGGCATAATAGAAACCAGTCTCCGAATCATAGTAGTACCCTTTCCACCTAAACGGATTAATTATCCCTATGGAATCTTCGTTTGTTATTCTGGTTCCGTCGAGAGACAACACATGACACTTGCCAAAAACGTCATATTCATACCTACAGCCGAAATGCCCTTCTTCGATCTCTACCAGCATAGCTACGTTTCCCATGCTGTCTAAAACAACTTCATAGTCGTTAGTATAATTGCCTTTTATATGTCGAATCAGTGCTAGACCATTGACATCATAAAAATACCTAAGCTTACAGTCTGGCCTATCTTCTCCCAGTATTTTGTTGCCGTCCAAATAATACTTTGTTTGCGTACCGTTACATTCTTTTTTGCAGCGAACTCCGTCGGCATTATATCTATACGTAGTATTTCCCGCTTTAATTAACGTTCCGCCGCAGTCATATAGATACTCCGTCGACGAACCGTCGTATTTCTGAGTACGATTTCCATAGTTATCATAGGAAAAATGGGTGCTATAATTGATTGACTCCAATCTGCCTTTTGAATTGTAAAAGTATCTTTTACTTCCTGTATTTGAGTCGACAATCTCTTTCAAGCGTCCATCCGCTTGATAACTGAAAGTCCTGTTTAGTCCTATTGTACTATTAATTTCTTTTGTTATACGATGCAAATTATCGTAAGCGTATGTTTTAAGGTTGCTTCCGTTTTTTACAACAGGCGTCATAGTTCCCGTCTGAGTTGAGCGAGAGTAATTTAAGCTACTTTGCTTCAACAGACCATTAGCGTAATACGCGCAGGTTTCGTCAAATTTCGTTTTAATTTTGCGTTCACCGCCACCAGCCATTGGCATTTCTTGTTCATCTAAACGGGAATAGTTTATTCCTTTTAATATTTCTTTTGAGCCAAGAGTATCATACACATAATTGAATGTCGCTTCACCAGAACTTTTTTTGTCAATTCTTCCAAACGCGTTTCGTTGATAAGAAACATTATATAACTTATTCGGTCTATCTATTGAAGAATTCTTGTCATACTGAATTTTTACGCCGGTTATTCTTGGTCTGTCAAATTTGAGTGAGTCATACTTGATTTCGGTAAAATATTCTTCGGTAGGATCAAATATAAACTTGGTTGTGTTTGGAGCAATTTGTTTGACTTCAAAAACTGTTTTCCTATTTTCTACTTCCTTCCAACCAATTAAGTTGTCATCTTGATCGTATCTATAATCCGTTCGAGAATTGTCCGTTCGATTCAAACGACTATGCGGCTTTTGCAAAATTTCACTTTCGGTAAATGTCTTGCCGTCCAAACTATCGTAAAGATAATCATAGACCTGTGCATTTCCTCTTTGTATCCTTTGTATTTTTCCATAAGTATCGACATCTGCCGAAGTAAATCCTATTTTGTTGCCGTTGCCATCGTAAAAGCTACTGGTATGCGTTCTTAGTAACGTTTTTCCCGTATCGTCTTGATCGTCAGTCCAATACTTTGAAACACTATCGCATTGGACGAGTTTTTCAGTTTTACCTTCAAATTGAGAATACTTGATTCGATCATTAACCAAGTCGTATTGGATTCCGTATTTAGTTGTACCATCGAAAACAGTACGTATGCGTCCATTTTCGTAGGTAACTTGATTAGCTCCAACCGCACTCTGTCCATCATATTCTTTGGTACCGATTGGCTTATTGCAAAATATTCCAAAAAAGTTTTTAACCGTATGCGGAGTGTTTATTTCGGAGTTGTCCGACATATAAAACTCTTGCTGTTTACATATCTGATCCGCCTCATCGTATTCAATGCTCTGTCCGTTTAAACCGTCATTAGACGAAATAAGTTTACCCACCTCATCATACTTATTTTTTTGAACGACATGTGCGGCTGAACCGTTTTGAACTACTACTTGGGTCAAATTACCGTATCTGTCATAATAATAATCTGTTTCCACTTCATACTCGTCAAAAGACTGTAGGGTTTTGCCCTTGTAGTCAATTCTTGATCCGCTTGTAGAAGTTCGCTTTATTCCATCTACAGATTTAGAGTAATAGTTATATATATCAAAATAACTGAGAGCATAATCATACTCTGTGCGGACTTGCGCATCGCCCGTAGGCAACATAGTAATAATTCTAAATGGGCGACTCCTATTGCCGTCAACTATAATATTCAGCGGGAAAGAGAAACTAATGGACGAATTAACCGAACGACGTTTCGTACAATTATTGTAGACTAAATCAAACGGCTGTGACGAATTGCGTTTGTTAGTAAAAGTAGCAATAATATCCGACTCCGTAAGATAAAAATCTTTTGAGACATTGATAGCGCTACCGTCTATCGTAACTTTTTGAAGCTCTTTTAATGGCCAATAGGACGAATTCGATTGATACAAAAACATTTGCGATGTCGGCGCAGGGGCAAAACCTATATCGTTAAAATACAAGTCATCAGTACAAATTTTTTTATCTGCCAGAAAAGTAATCTCCATGTATTTTAGACTTGTAGTACTGTACCCGTCAGGAACCGTTATAGGCAAAACAACTTTTTGCCAAGCACTATTGGCGTCCGGATTTAAGTATACCGTTGTTGATATTTCTTTTTTTGTACTTACTTTATCTATCGGCGTGTTTTCCACATCTGTATATTTGTAAAATACTTTAGCTTCGAGCATAGTATAAGTATTTGTTGTTTTGAGCCAAAACGAGTAATTAAAATTTTTACAAACTTTTTCCGATTCGCTACGGGCTAACTCTGTGAAAAATTGTATGCCCCCTAATTTACCCGTTTTCACAAGTTTAGTTCCGTTATCATTAATCGTACCGAATGTTTTTGAACTTTCATTATCCCAATGTTTCTCTCTTTGCAATGCAAGTGTTTTTAATCCAGTGTTGCATTTTTCAAAAGCACTTATAATTTGCGCTTTGCGATCCATAAAGTAACTCAGTTTAATATTTACTTCGTTCTCAATTGTTGCTTCTACCGCATCATAAGTTAAATTAGGCAAGTATTTATAATCGTATTTATTAAAAGATTTTTCAATAAAGTATCTTTCGCTTGCCGCGCCTGATTCTGCTCCGCACCCCAAACAAATATTGTTAGAATATGCGTCTTGCATACCCAAACTAATATAGTTGCTCTCAACAATACCCGAAGATACTTTCTCGACTTCACCATGGTCTCTGTATTGAATCATCTGTGCCGATTGCGTTTCGCAATCTATTATCATAGACAAACCCATCTTGTCAATATCTATAGAAAGATCTCCTGCCACGAAAGCATACGTCCACTTTTTATACGCCAACTCCAAAATTTGCTTCGATAGACATTTTCTTTCGGACTGGTTGAATGCCACTTTATAGACTGAGATAAGATTTTTTTCACTGTCATATTTATATTCCATCCGCGCGAGTTTTTTTGTAAAATCCACGTATGATGTCATAGATATTAACAAATCGTTTTCATCGTATTCTAACTCTATTCTTGTTTTTGCAAGATGTTTGGCATTTACCCACGTTCGTAAATCATATACCGAAGTCAATCTGTTTTTATCGTCATAATTGTAAGCCTTACAAATAAAATCACTATGACAAGAGAAACTATAACACAAATATCCGTCAACATCAAATCGAAGTCTATTGCCTATACCGTCTATTAGATCATAGTAGTCACCAACCTTTTTTAATACTATTTTGGCATTACGATCATCATACCATCCGCCTGAAAATGCGACGAGTCTGTGTATCTCGCCCATTTCATCCATATATTTAAAAATACGATTGCCTTCTTTATCGCAATAGTCGTTAATTAAAAATTGCGACAGGTTTAATTTCCAATTCTTTCCGAATCCTTTTGATTTTTTTGCAAATTCTGTGTTAATTTGACTGTTATATATATGACTTATAGCAATAGTGGAGTTTCCTCCACCTATTGTCAAATCTTCGAATGCAAATTTAAGTCGTCCCGTATATAGATTAACCCACGGATTATTTCCCAAATCCGCTTGTGAATAATTTATATCTTTTATTTTTTCTAATTGTACAGGCATATTCATCGGCACTATTTTCATATGACTTTCTCCTACTAAAAACAAATCTTCGTCTTGTCATTTGTGCAAGATAGATTTTCAGCAATATTTACTTGCTGTCTATTTTTTACATTGACTGCCTTGCTCAAAGCAACTAATTCCTCTACTTTATCGCTAACCATTTGTTCGTCAAACGCAATTTTATTGTCCAACGCATAACGGTTAGCATTCGTTACAACATACGCCTTCTTTTCTTCTCCGGAAAAGTTGACATATTTTTCAGCATCGACTATTAACGTTTGCAAGACTTTTGTAAGCTTATTTAAAGCGGCTAACTTATTTTTTGCTTTAACATTTTTAACCAAGGGTATTAAAAAACCTGTCACCGTTGCCAAAAGACCTAGCGCCGCAGAGGCGATAGTAATAATTTCTTTAATATTTTCCATAATCAACCTCGTAAATTTTCACATTACTCGTTATTTGCAAGTAATAATCTAATTTCTTTGATGCGCCGCGATTTTTACTTGGCAAGAGCATCCAATTCAATAATTGTTCCGTATTTGCAATCATAAGGAACCCCCAATCTTACACAACGTTGGTATTGTTTTACCTGCATATCGTAAATATCGGTCATCCATTGCTCTAAAGTTGCTAATTCTTTTTCAAGCAATATTTTCTCTTCTGACGGTTCGTCGAGATAATGTTCGAATAACATTTCAGGATGTTCGTGTACATATCTTTTGACATCTTCCAAATCATACATACATTCGGGATCTAATTCCTTTGACACCACGCTATATCCCGAATTGTTTTCGTTTAAATCTGCAAGAACTATAAATTGTTCATCATTTATTTTTTTAACATATCCGTAATTTAACATTTTTCACCTCAATTAAGAAACTCTGTAATAAGTTATTTGTACTATTGTGCGAGAAGTGGATCCGCCTATCGAACATACGGTAGTTCCGCCTGCAGCCTTAGTGCTAACTCCAACACTTGTCTTTGTTGTTTGCTGCGAAGTATTAGACGGGTCAATTAACACATAAACATATCTATATGTGCCGCCTGCCGGCAAATTTATTTGAATTACCGTATCTGCATTAGTGCAAGATCTCACGTCTGTCGCAATTTTACCGACACCCACATTCGGCAATGTTATAGTTGCCGATGCGGTATAAGGAGACTGTTTTCCGCTAAAAGCAAATGGGAACTCCCACGAAGGAGCACCTTCCCCTTTAGACTGCAAAAAGTATCCCTTGTTCCCTGCCGATATCGGAGCATAAATACTTTCTATGCTTGCATCTACATCGTTTATTTTCCCTGTAAATCCACTGCCTTTAGGGGCGACTATATTGAATGTTTCACCATTTGACAAAACAATTTCGTAAATATTTCCGCCATTTTCGTCTTGACCATTCGGACGAATATCGGAAATACCAACATCAACAGGTCCAGCAATCCCCCTAGGTGCAACTATATTGTACTTTTGTCCACTCGACAAAAGAATCTCGTAAATGTTTCCACCGTTCTCGTCTTGACCTATAGCTTGAATTTTAGAGATACCAGTACCCGTTGTACGAGCTTCTCGTTCGGGCTGAATCCAACACGTATTATCTTCCGCATCGATTTTAATAATTTTACATACGGTAATAAAAGAGTTTTCATCAAATGTACCATCACTATTGTTTTCTAATTCATAAAAAATGCCTATAAATGATTCATTTAAATGCGGCTTTCTGTTAAAATTCTGCATTGAAATACACGTGGGTTCATCATAGAAGTCGCCAATCGCTGTTCCTTCTATAATAGTGGTATATACTAATGCTGGTTCGGCTACACATGAATCAAGAATGTCCTCTTTTAGTGCTTCTATTGTAGCCTTATTTAACGGCGTACCATTTTCTATCGGTTCGTCTAGTAAAGTTAACTCGCAAATGCTTTCTATATTATTAGAAAGATTTTTAATTTTTACCCTTCCCGGGTATTTTGATTTTCTGTCTTTGAATTCCATACAATTTCTCCTTTAAATTTTTTATTATTGATAGTTAAAAAATCTTACATTTTTATGTCCTCCCAATATTCTCTACGTCCTTTTGAATATACCTTACCACATTTTCAAACAAGCGAACCCTTCAAATGTTGATGGGTTCAACCGTTAAAATCCATGCTATAATTAAATATTAATCTTGTTTAACAATTTCTCTGCTAACACATTAAATTGCTTTATATACCTGCTCAACGTAGGAATACTTACGCCAAACCTTAAAGCGATTTCATCATAGGTTACTTCCGTTTTTTCTAAATATAACGCCGTAAATATATCGCAAAAATTAGTTCCGCAATCCATATCATAAATTTTATAATAGCGTTGCATAGTAATTGCGAGCAATTTATATTTAGAATTTTCACTTTTATTTTGCCTAAGTTCTTCTAAAATACCTTTCCTTTTGTTCATAATTCGTCTCCTTTGCTTTTTTTGCACAAGTGCTATATAAAAGTGTCAAAGTATGACGCATTATTGACTTTCTGCGATCAGATTGAATCTTGCTATTTTTGCAAGATTGAAATTTGAAAATATATGTTATAATAAAAAATTGATTAAATTAAAAACGAAGCAAAAAAAAGTAGCCGAGAAACTCTCGACTACTTGTCTAAACAATTAAATTAACTATTATAAAAATAGAGAGTTAAGAAAACTAATAGGAGTTACCTCTTCTCCCAAATCAATATCGGTGTAAATAAAATAGATACGTAACTGTGCGTATTCAACGCCGCCTACGACTCGGACACTTGGTATATCAGTAAGACTGCCGGGCGATACCGTGTAAAATACGTTAATGTCGTTCCATTTACAAATAGACTCATATTCGTCGTAGAATAAAGTATAATTGTCGTTATTTACAAAATACACATCACCACGTGGAAAAACCGTTTTGGAATCTATCTTAACTGTATAATATAATATATCATTAGATATGCTGTCATGTACGATAGCGGGCATTGTTACGTCGTAATTGTTCTCGTTTATTTGCATATCAATAACTTTGTAAATGTTTTCTAAAGATATGCTGCTTGACACTTCATTTTCTTTCAAGTAAACTGTCGGTCCGTCATTGCGAAGAACTATAGGCAAAACAATGCCGACAGCAAGAAAACACACAAGTATACAGCACATTGTAATAATTACCGGCTTTCTCTTGTAAATATGTTTACTTGCATCTTTGGGGGAAGATGTGCAATATTCCGCCATAAGATTTGCCTTTAATTCTTGACCGTCTTCAAGTATACGTTTGTTTGTTAACTCCGATTCATCTCTTAGTTTTTTCTCTATTTTCATTTTCAACCTTTATGAAATCGTTACAGCATAGGCATCATCGATAATAATATCCGAACCCATGTATATCTTTGCTGTTTTAAGAATATTGACGCCTGTTGCGACGTCCAAATAACTGTCGACTCTCGTGCTGCCGTTGCTTAGCGTATATTTATATTCCGAATAACCGAAAGCCACCATAGCATGCGGGTCTTTGCAAGTATGTAGTACAACCCTGTCAATGTTCGTTTGCTGTCCTATGACCGCCAAATTAAACTCGCTGCAAAACAATATAATAGGCTTGCCTGCATTTATTTGCGACTTGGCTTTATCGTAACTAAACGATTTGCTCTGCATTGCGCTGTCAAAACTAACGCTATAGGACTTTCTTGCGCAATACTTATTGAAACCAGTTTTGCAATCCGCAACAGTCGCTCCTTGTGTCGAAGGATTCGTTATACCCATATCGGACGCAAGCAATAATGCGGCATTCGTAACGTTGTCGTCGTAAGCGTTGTAAACATAATACGAACCGGCATAGACGACTCCCGGAGTAAAATTGGGAATTAACTCCGTACAAAATCTATCGTAAAATCCCAAAATATTTGCGCCGGCAATTGGAACGCATGTTACGTTAGGAACAATATAGTCCGGAGTTACTAACGCCAAAGATTTTCCGCTGGGCGTACGATTAACATACGAAACGGTAAATACCTTATCGGTAAAATCCGATGCACCGTTAAACGATGTTGCAAAATACTCAGTTGGGGCGTGTTCTTGTTGTTGCGGAACAATCATACATGTTGCAAACAGTAACAACATAAAGCACATAGTGATAGCAATTTTTTTCTTCATAATATAGACCTCCTTATTTGTCTATATATGAGTGTGTGATTTTGCGGTTAAATTGACAAAATATTTTTAAGTTTTTTCTTAATTCTTTCATGTTTCTTTGCTATTGCGTGATAAGACTTATGTAATATTTCTGAAATTTCTTCTATCAAATATCCGTAAAACCAAATCAACACTATCAAGTCCCTTTCATCATCGTTTAATTTTTGTAAAGCATTTCTTATTTCCAAAGAGAGAAATTCGTAAATCGGTTGATAATAATTTGTGTTTTCATTAATTTCTATCTCTTTCTTAAATAACTTTAGACCGTTATATTTACATAATGCGAAAAGCCAAGATTTGGGATTTTCTATATAATTCTTTATCTCGTGCGTTAGTAAATATTTGAATATTTCTTGCGCAACGTCACGTGCATCTTGATAATCGTGATACAAATACATAGATATCTTTATTATTTGCGGATAGTATTCGTTAAAAAATAAATCAAAATACTCGGCGTTCTTTATATTACGCAATGTCTCGTTAAATTGTTTTGTTGTCATTTATTGTTCAATAAAGAATAGCTGGTAAAGAAAATTTGCTTTGGCGAATTATAACCGCTTTAGAATACCAAAACAGTTTTTATTGTAAGCAAAGTTGATGATGTGGGAGAAGTCTGTTTACGAATTGGAACTGCTATTGATTTGTGCGAATAATTTCATCGTTTGCAAAACGTTTTCTTTTTGTTGCGTAGATAATACAGACCAAGTATTTAATACGTATTTTTGCTCGTCGGTTAAAGACTCGTCTCCTATGCCGTTAAAGAACTGATAAACCGTAATTCCGTAAACGGCGCAAATTTTACTTAATACAGGAATTGACGGACATTTATTCTTTCTTTTCCAAGTATAAATAGTAGATTCTGAAATATCCGTACGTTTGCTAAGTTCGTAAAGCGACCAGCCTCTTTCATTATTTAATTCTTCTATTTTTTGCATTATAGTCATTGTGTCGTACTTCCTTTTTTATCATTTTATAATACAATAAAGTTTTGACTATAATATTTTGCAATAGACATATTACTGCGAAAATTTGCCACAATCAATGCTGTATAATAATTTTCTCTTATCAACTTTTTATTCTCTTCTTATAACATTGACATCGTGGCGTGCGCTTGGCTTGATACGAGAGCGTCGCTTCGCGACGCATCGCCAACCGCACGCCGCGAACAAATAAACCGAACAACCGGACTCGGTTTAATAGGTTGGTTGAACGCATAACGGCGGCTAAAATGGGTTCGCGCGCAGGCTTTCCGCGAAACCCATTTTTTTACGCCGCCGTTGTTTTAGTTGCTTGTCAGCAATTTGCCTATTGTTTCCTTGTTTACAGTTCCAACATACTGTTGGTCTTTGTAACAAGCAAAATTGTCAAATAGGAGTAGTTTACGGTCGTCTATACCTATCCGCGTTGCTACGTCTTGTTCCGCAATGTCCGTAATAAAGTATTGCGGCAGACCTTTACTGTAAACTATCTTTTCGCCCGTCTTTTCAAGATACTTCATTAAGTACGCTAACGCTTCGCCTAATTTACCTGCCTGTATTTCTTCAAAGTCCGAACGCCCGAAACGTTTATTGAAATATGTGTTTTGGTATGAAACCTGTACCAGTTTAAGTCTTACGCTGTAATCCTTTACTTCCTGTATTTCGCCTACCATCTGCCCGTCGGGTATATTAAACAACCCATGAAAGTGTAATCTTTGCTTTTCGGGCGAACGTTCCCATACGCCCATATACCGCCAGCCTTTGCGTTCTTTTAGATGTCTAAAACAAGTTTTAAGTTGCTTTTTGAAACTTTCTTCGGTGTGCAGTTCGTCGTCATAAGTAAATGTACAAAAGTAGTTAAAATCTGCAAGGTTCGCTTTGCGTGTCATCCGTATTCTACGGACTATTAAATTACGTTTCTTGCGTTCGAGTTGCTGTATAATGAAGTCTTGCATTTGCTGTTCGTCCGCAAAATACGGCAGTAGATTGTCTCGGTAAAATTCATTCCGTTCCTTTTTAGGTAAATTTACTGCATACTTATGCAATTCATTAAAAATATCTTTTAGTGTAAGTTTCTTTTGCTTTTTAGGTTCGGCTTGTTCTATTATTTCATCGTCATACGTTTCGTCAGTCAATTCGTTTTGCACTTCGGTAGGATTATCCCAAAGAGAGATTTGCTCGCCTTCTATTGCCTTAAATTCAATATCTTTCGGTAATTCTTTGTTGTCAAAAAGCGGTATCGCCTTCTTGCCGTTATTGTACCAAAACACACCCGAATCGAAGTCTGTATCTTCGACGTATTCGGGTTCGTATTCCCAAAGTAAAACCCTCGACGGCTTTTGGTATTTCGGTATGCCTATGTAATGACTGCCGTCGAAGTATACTTTGGTTTCCACATACGCGCCTATTTACGTTTACTCATCTTTTTAAGATACTTGGGCGTGTTTTGGTAGAGCATTGCGTATTCGTATTTGCCGTGTTCCTTCATTGCCTTTTTAAGAGCCTTTTCGTTACCGTCATACGCTGCGCTGTTCAGCGCCATTTCGCTGTCGTAATATGCGTCCATTAAGTCCGCCCTTGACATTTTCTTTGCTATACGTTTATGTTTTAATGTGAAAAATCCCATTGTTTATTTAACCCCCTTTTTAGATTTCTTATGTTGCTTTTTAATTAACTGTCTTTGGTATATTCTATCTTCCTTGTCTATACGCTTAAACGCTTTTTTCATATTCTTGAATATATACTTGGTTATCTTTTCGTTATACTCGTCGGGTACGAAATCCGCGGTGTCCAGCGTATGACTGAATGTTTCGTAATACTTATTTAGACAGTTATTTATTAATTTGTTCTTGTTGTAATTTAGCATTGTTCCTCCTTTTAAGCATTGAGTTGGTTTCTACTTATGTTCCTTCTCTGGTAAAAGTTGTCCGGCAGTTCGTCATCGAATTCTTGCAAGTACCGTACATACCCTTCAAACGATTGTTCTGTAGGGACAGCCTCGGTGTAGTCATAATCGCTGTCTAAATGTCTTTCGTAGAACTTCGGTTTACAGCATTGACTGTCGTAGCACGCAAACACGTTGTAGTCCGCAATAACTACATCTTCCGTATAGCAACTTCTATCTTGCTTTCCGCTTGCCATATACTTATCTAACTGCGAACTGTTATTAATCCTGCGTACAAGCCATATTAACTTGCTCGGTTGCCCGTATTGGTTGTATTCAATGTCTAAACTAACCACTTCAATAAACTGACTTAACTCACGTATGTTGACGTCTATGAGCATAGGTCTTTGAGTATCTAAATATATATCCAAATTGTTATGCCCATGTTGCTCATACCACCTGCTTTGCCAGTCCGGGAAGTACATACTCATTCTGCTGTTCAAATACTTTTGTGCTTCCGTTATACAAATAACTTCATACGGCAAATTAAAATGTGTATCCACAAACGGATTGGCAAAGCCCAGTCTATACGGGTTTATGCGTCTATTGTGTCTTACAGAATACCTGTACTTATGGAAGGTCATATCGTAATTGGCGGACACGCAATGGACGGGGACCGTCTTTATTAGGTCGAAGCCGGTTGCTTGTTTCAAACGTATTTCCCGACGCATCTGCCTGTTCCTTTCCCTATTAAACGCAAACTCGTTTGCAAGGTGCGTCATTAGTACCGTCTTGCCTGTTCTCGGCGGTGCGAAGATTATGGTTATCATTTGAGTAGGTTCTCGTCGAAAGTACCCATACTGTAATACTTACGCGTAAATTCAAATTCAACAGATTTTACATAACTTCCGTCCCAATAAGACATTCGCCAAAACACCCACGCGTCCGTATCCGCTCTATATTCACCTTGAAAGTAGTCTCTCCCGCCTTCATTTTGGTATTTGAATGTGCCTTTTTTCAAATCATAGTTTTCGGAATTACGCATTGCGGTCCAATTTAACATCACACTTTGAGCACTGTTAAACGTATGTATTTCCACGTTTATAGCCTTATAACTACCAATTCCGCCTTCGGCAATATTTTTTTGGTCATAACCTATATCAATAAATGACAAATAATTAAAAACCAAATTACCGTTTTCGTCGGGCAGAATAGCCCCATTAGAAAAATAACCTGCACATGCAACCGAATAATATGCGCGTAAATTGTAATCGTGAGCATCAAGAATTAATGTACGATTCGGCGTTTCCACCGAACAAGTTTCGCTTTCTTTATCGTAAACGGGGTCATAAAACCCCGTAAAAATGTAACCTTCTCTGCCCAAAGGTTCAACATCAAATACAACAGTTTCCCCTTTGGCGTGATACTCATTATACAAACAAGTGTCCCTATCATAAATAGTTACAAGATAAGCACCGCGCAACTTTGCATTAAACGTTACATCGCTTGTAATTGCAAAATTATCAACATCTATTATCTCGTCTGCATTATCTATATACCAACCCAAAAAACTATACCCTTCTTTACTCGGAGCAAAAATTATTGCCGTTTTACCGCTTTCTACAAACTGCGTATTGTATTCGGCACCGTCTACCATAAATACGACCTTGTATTTACGGGTAATGTCTACAACAAACGTAGTGTCTTCATTAATAACATAGGTTGAAACATCTACTAAATTGCCGTTAATCCGCCAGCCGTTTAATACTTCACCTTCGTTTAGCGACATACGCGGAGCAGTTGTCGTTTGACCATGTTCCACGCTTTTTGTGTTAATAATCTGCTCGCCGTTTTCGTACAAGAAGTCTACTTTATGCAGTTGTACAAACTTGGCAATAAACGTTGTATTAGCCATTATTGGCAATTGGTCGAAATGTACTTCCGTTTCGCCGTCTAACGTCCAATACTTAAACCTGTAACCGTTCTTTCTCGGGCTTGAAGGTTCTTCCGCGCAGTTGCCTTTTTCAATAACTTGCGTAAACTTCGTATTGCCGTCCACGTTAAAATTAACGATATACTTGTATGTAACGTCGGCAATTATTCTTACGTTTTGAGTTACGGTATATGTAGACAAATCCAACGGTTCGCCGTCTAACATCCAACCGTTAAAGATTAAGTATTCGGTAGACGCGGGATTATTTACGGTTACCTTATCTCCCTTATTTACTACCTTAACCTCATATACGCTTCCGGCAAACTCGAACGTTACCATTGCTTGCTCGTCTGTTTCAAATTGACCTATGAATTGCTCATAAAACGCTATCGTCCTTTGCAGTTCCGCAATCCTGTTGTTCAACTGACTTACCGAATTAATATTAACCTGTATTTGCGTATTCAGTTCTTCTATCTGACTGTTTAACCCCGTTATCTGCGCATTGAGCCTTGTAATAGTTTGGGTATGCTGTTCAATAAGTTCCTGCTTTTCAGCAGTCATATCCTCAATAGTTCCGTCCTTGTCCGCTATCTGTTCCTTTAATAAATCTACCTGTATCTGTATTGCGTCACGCTGACTTGTTAGATTATCTACTTGCGTTTGACATTCCTTTATACTTTTATCTAACGCAGACTTCTCGCTGTTTAACTGCGAAATGGTATCCGTCTGCAAAGTAATTGTATCCTTGTAACTGTTAATTAAATTTGCATATTCTTCCTTGTCCTTTAACGCCGTATTGTACCCGTCATTATACGCGTTGTCTACGTCGTCCTTTGTGTACAGTCCTGCTCCCGACATTCCTTCCTTTACTTTGTTGAAGTTAATTATTCCCCAAGTAAGCAAGAATACGAATGCGCCAATTAGCAAGATACTGAATATTGCAA
The DNA here is from genome assembly GCA_948938605.1 of uncultured Eubacteriales bacterium. Taxonomy (GTDB): domain Bacteria; phylum Bacillota; class Clostridia; order Christensenellales; family CAG-314; genus Fimimonas. The sequence goes on along the minus strand of CARAIG010000026.1, from coordinate 5,312 downwards.
TAAGCACTTTCTTTGTTGTACTCATCAATTCAAGTCCTCCTTTATCTCAATAATCTGTAATTTGAAACCGTTGTCGGCAAAATACTGTTCTAAAAACTGTGCGTTCTCGTTGCCGACAGTCGCAAGCGTTAATTGCGTCTTGTTACTTAAAAACTTAACGGATACGTTCATATCCGCGCTTTTAACCAACTGTCCTTGAGTATCGTAAAAGTCTATTGTTACAACAGCAAACACAGCCCCTGCACTTATCTCGGCATTGAACAGGTTGTAGTCATTTAACATAACCTTGTATGTCCTTTTCTCGCCGTCAAAGTTTTCTGTTTTGAGTAAATCCTTTTCAAAGTAGTAAGTGTCGGTATCGTCATACAAGTCGTGGTAAAATACCGCGCTTGTGGATTTGTACTTGAAACTCTCTTGTGAAAATTTATTAGATATATCTATACTCCCGTTTACATACGATTCCGCCTTAACTTCCTTGTACAGTTGTATTCCACAAAACACGCCTGCAATTATTAGTACAAAACAAATAATGTATCCCCACCATCTCATAAAACCACCTCCGCGTATTCCGTATCTATTGCCTTGCTTGAAATATCCATAGCAATGGTTCCACTGTATTTTAGCGTTTGCAAACTTGTACCGAACAAAGACTTATCTAAACAGTAAAACCGTCCGTTACCGTTAATTGTAAGCGTGTCTATTTCGATGTTCTCAAAAGCATTGTAGTCCAACCCAACTATCTGCTTGTCCGTATCTGTATTTACGTTAAACGTAATATTGACTTTCGTTCTCGGCATCTCGTTGAATATCTTTTTAGCGTCCATAGACAGGGAAACAAAATACCCTTCGTACACTTGGCTGTACCTATACGTCCAAACAGGCAAGCCGTTTAATTTGCTTTGAGCGTTCAGGTTATACGTCATACGTTCCTGCCAATATGTTGTGTCTACCTTGTCTTGTGTAAGGTCATATTTCGAGTTGTTGTCTATTATCCCAAACATACTTTGTGAACTTGACCTTGCACCGTTTTCGTCATAATGGAATTTCAATACCGAATACGTCTTAATAATGTCCGTTACGTTGTCCGTCTTGTATTTGCCTGTTTCAGTGTCGTATTCCTTAATACTAAACAGAGAACTCAAATCTACCGTTATGTAATAATCTCCGTAACCCGCGCTGTTAGTCCTTACCGCCTGCATACAGGACTGGAATAAACTGCCATAAGTGTAATAGTACCTGTTGTACTTTTCGCCTACCTTCCAGCCTATACCGAATATGTTTCTTACGTCGCCTACGTCTTTGTCAAAATACTTGTTTAAACTAATAGCGAACGCTCTGTCGTCTATCTTAATAATAAATTCCGTCTTACGCGTAAGGACAGTCGCTATACTTCCGTTTTCGTCCGTAACGCCGTTCCAAGCAACGCCTTGGGTGTAATCGTAATAATTGAAACTTTTGTCTACGTAATCGTTGGCAATCTTAACGCATTCGTCGCTTGTTCCGTAATACCTGTCGTTAGAACCTATTTTAACAACCGACACTTCGGAATTGCCGTCCCAAGTATCCAGCGGTAAACCCTTGTAGTCTCCCAAATACTGCATACCTGTTGAACGGTAATCTTGTAAAGTTAATTTGTAACTTGTAAAATAGTTCATCTTTAATTCTTGCAGTTGTATACCGTTGTTTTTATCGTTCGAGTAATAATTAACTTCTAAAAAATACCTGTCTTGAAGTTCGTCCCTTTCTTCTTCCGTCAGTTCATCGTCCTTTAATATTTCCTGTATGTCCATTCCCACTTGGTTGTCTATATTGTTAACGCCCGTTGTCGTATCGTCCACAAAGAAATGGTAGTAAACAAAGGCAATGCTTACCAATACGGCAAAGACGGTAATTAACACCAAACAAATATTTGCTATTGTTTTTAATACTGTCATTTAATTCCTCCTTTTTGAGTATTAAGAAAAATACGCCGCCAAACAAGCATTAAGCTCATTAGCGGCGTATGAGTTAAAATTAGTTCAAATTAACGCAAAAGCATATTGAGCAACGCTTTGTCCGACGTCCTTGCGGGCTTAACAGCGCATTCGTATACTTCGCCGTTTTCGTCAAACGAACGTACCGAATACGAATTGCCTTTAATTACTTGACCGTTATCTGCTTTCAACTCGAACGGCGTTGTTACAAGTTCGCAAGCCATCTGGTCGTTAAAGACTATATCCAATACGGTATAACCGCCCTTGTCCGGCGGAATTACGCCGACTTTTACGTCCTTGCCCCTTACTTTACCTTTAATGAAATATGAAAAGTATTCCTTGTCCTTTGAGATGAACGTTTCACGTTCTACCATAATCTTGTTTGCTTTCTTATCCATTTGCTTATTCCTCCTTTATTAAGCAGCCTTATCTTTAAGTTTTGTACCTTTTTCGCGAGAGAATTTACGAGCGTATTCCTTGTCATTGAACGCATCCATCGCCTGCTTGTAACGGTACTGTCCCGCGTGGTCGCTTTGGCACAAAAGATACCCCGAACGGAGTCCTTTGTTGTAATCGTCCAAGGTTTCGCCTTGCTTGTCCCCGAACTTATGTACTTTGGCTTTGCGTTCTTCCGCATAACCCTTTGCGCGCTTGTGGGGCGACATCCAACGACGTTCGCTGTAATCCCTTGTAGTTTGTTCCGTAGTTGTTTCTTTTTGCTTTGTAGCCATTTTGTATTCTCCTTGTAAATGTAATTTATCCGAGTAACGTTCGGACTGACGAATTTATCTGTTAAACGGCGACTTATTTACTTATGTTGTTGGTTGGTATTCCGTAGGCGGCCACCTTTACGAAATTTCACTTAATACCCGAACCCGTCTTATCTACTGCGCCGTAAACATTCAAAAAGCGGAAGGGGGTTATATGAAGGAATTAACCTTTAATTAAAAACCCTTCCACTTAGTAGCCACGAAAAACGCAAAAATTAAGTCTAAATCCCAAAATATTTTCGTAATTTTTTCAAAATGACCTGTAACCGTAGATGAATAGCGACAGTTGAAACGTTTTCCTGTTCCGCAACTTCCGCTTGCGTCATACCCTTGAAAAAGATTTTGTTTACAAGTTCACGTTGCTGTTTAGTTAATGTTCCTAACGCTTTGTATAATTCCTTATTCTGTTCCTTTTTATCTACAATTTGTTCGGTGTCCGCAGTATTGTCCGCAATGTCCCAGCCGTTGTCTACCGAGAGTTCTAACGATTGACAACGACGAGTTTCTCGGCGTTCGTTAAGTTGTTCCTGTTTATCTAAATCTTGCAGTACGGCATACACTTCGTCGGTAACGCAAATTTCTTGCGTCTTTCCGTCGGCGGTAGTGAATGTATATGTTTTCATCTCATTGTTCCTTTGCCCGTAACCTTGTTAGCACAGTTAGTGATTGCAATGGCTTTTCGCCCTTACACTAACTATTCCTTCAAAAACACTCATCTTGCTAACCTAAAATTTCAAAATAGTATGTAATTTTTTTAAAACGGCAACTTTACGCTTATGGATTGTTACTGCAGATACCTTGTAAACAACTGCAAGTTCTCTTTCTGTCATAGGTTTGTCTTGAAGGAACATAAAACGAATTAAATCCTTTTCTGCTTTTGTAAGTTTGGATAGAGCAATATACAGGGTTTCCTTTTCAAGTTTTTTATCAACAATACTTTCAACATCTTGTGTTTCATCGGCAATAAGTTCCTCGCTGTCGACCATTTCTTCATCCACGTTTACTTGTGAATATGGAATTTCTACAATTCCATTTTTCTCTGCATATTTTTGATTACGCCTAACTTTTTGCATGGCGGTTTTTAATTGCCTTGCCTCATCAGGTTCGCATTCCTTAATAATTAAGTCGCTTTCATAATCTTGTTGAAACAGCCTTACAAACTTGCGACCTTTCGCTTCGTCGGTTTCTCTAAATTTCTTAAATTCAGCAACGTTCATAATTTGCCAATTACCCTCGCCGTATGGCATAGTTACATCTTTCCTTACTAAAAATACCTTTTTCATTTTTTTCTCCTTGAATTTTTATTTCGGACAAAAAAATGTCCGATGCGGTTGAATAATCTTCCGCACCGGAAATGGCATAAAAAAGGCAGGTAGTATAACCATTAAAGATTATTCTACCTGCCAACTATTTAAGTTTGTAACTTATTCGTTTGTATGCAACGCCTTTGTTGCATTAAGCACAAGCACTTATTAACGTTCGTACCTTATGGACTTACCCGAACACTGTTTCAGTCCGGCCATAAGCGCCGTAGCGTTAACGAATATATTGAGTTGTATTTGGTTGAGTTACTTCTAATACATAACATCGCGATGATTTCCGTTTACTGTAAATGTTCACACCACAGTTACGACAATGTAATTTAGTCCCACCATGCTCATCGACAATTCCTCGTAATCGTTTACCACAATTGGGGCAAATTACTTCTTGTACATTTACTTCCATACAAGAACCCTCCCTTTCCCATAAATGCAAATAGAGTGTATTTAACAAACTTCATTGATACGGTTGGGAAATCCGTTACCGAAGTACGTTATCTTTTGCATCAGCACATATCTATACAAGCGGAGCGTCCTGTATAAATAACAATAGACAAATGGAACATTCGTTCGACTTATGCAGTAAGTATAAGCTATTTGTTCTTGTTTGTCAAGATGATAGGGATAAAAAATTAAATGTTTTTTTGAATGAAATTTGAACCTGATGCCCCATATAAAGATTTGACGTTTTTCTTTTCCCCTTTTGCGTACAGGGCTTTTTATTGTATTGATGCGCCCATCTATGTCAAGGCTCGAAAAAAACATATTGACATAAAGAAATAAGCGATGAGTGTTTTTTTCTCGTCGCTTTGCTTTTTCCTTGACATATTCGTTCGCATCGGGGGTTTGGTTGGCCCTTGTGCGCAAGGGGAAGAAAAACAGGTGAAAGTAAAGGTGAAAAATGGAATTACATAAGATTTTTTCGATTTTTTTCAAAATCAAGGTTAGCAAGTCCGTCATTTTTGAAGGGATAGTTATTGAAAACTCAATGAGCAAGTTTTCAATAATTAAAGGAGAAACAACCAAAGGCAACAAATTAGTGTATGGCTTTACTCACATAAAGATAGCCGTATATTTCAACAGCCTACTAAGAAAAACGAAATGGACAAACAAGCAATCGAAAATACGCCAAATACTACGTTGTTAGTTAATGACTCAACGCCGTCCGAGCAATCATCAATATTGCAAATGTTAATGCAACAAAATCAACTGTTGACACAAATGCTTATACAAAAGCAACCTAATAAAGC